>JAGODF010000005.1 GCA_017998375.1 Spirochaetota bacterium | reverse complement strand
GGGAAGCGCGAATGGTATCTTCATCGCGGGGCCTCCCCGCCATCGCCCTTCCTGAGGGCGCGCTCCCTTTTCTTCACCGTCTCCACGGCCTCGGAGAAGAGGTCGTAGAACTCCTGGAGCTCGTCGCCCTTGCGCAGGGGGCGGAGTTCCGGGTTCTTTCCTTCTATGTAATCGCGCAGGAAGCGTGATATCACCACCAGCGGGCCCGTGAACCTGTGGCTGATCCTTATGCCGATGAACCAGAGGGCGATACCCTGTATGATCACCACGACGATGATGAGAATGAGGAGGATGTTGTTGTAGCGGATGATGGTGTTGATCGCGGTGATGTTGTTTCGCGTGTCGGCGGCGTTCTTCTGTATGACCGCCATGTTCTTGTAGTGGTCCATGGCGAACTCCTGGATGACGATCTTCTGCCGGGAGTCGGGGAGCTCGCGGGTGAGGTTGATAAGGTCCTCCACCATGTTGTCCTGGATGGCGGCGATGTTGTCGATGCGCTGTATCATCATCGCGTTCTGGTCGGTGATGCGCGAGAACTGGCGGTGGTTGTAGTTCACGCTGAAAGCGATGAGGCTGACAATGACGGCGATGCCGAGGAATATCACCCCCATCACCGATACTGTGGTCTTCACCTGTGATTTATGCAGGATGAGCTTCGTGCGTTTGGTCTGTTCCATGGCGGGTTTCTCCGTGCGCGCTGATGTGCGGCGGGACGGGCCCGCCGCGCGGTGAAATGATCGCCATACCCGGGAGGAAAGTCAAGCGGTTCGCGGTCGGGGGACTAATTTTTCATGTCCAGGACGCCGCGGACCCTGCGCGCGAGGTCCCGCGCGGTGAAGGGCTTGGGGATGAAGTTGATACCGCCGTCCACGATGCCGTGGTGCACGATCACGCTTTCCGCGTGACCCGACATGAAGAGCACCCGGGGCCCGCCCGCGCCCTTCACTATCTGGGCGGCGAGCACAGGCCCCGTCATGTCGGGGAGGATGACGTCGATCAGGAGAATGGCGAAGCCGGCGCCGGGCCCGCCGGCGGTCTCCAGCGCCGAGGTTCCGTTGTGGGCCGCCTGCACGCGGTATCCCAGGTCCGACAGCACCTTCACGATGAAGTCGCGCACCTTCGCGTCGTCCTCCACGACCAGGACCGCCTCGGTGCCGCGGGGAAGGGCGCCGTCGTCCGGGGCGGGCTCGCCGGTCCACGGGTGCGCGTCCGCGGCCGGGAAGTAGACCGTCATGGCGGTGCCCCGTCCCGGCGCCGATTTCACCTGGATGGCGCCGCCGTTCTGCCGCACGGCGCCGTAGACCGACGCGAGGCCCAGGCCCGTCCCCTTGCCGACCGGCTTTGTGGTGAAGAAAGGATCGAATATGTGCCTGATGACGTCGTCCGTCATCCCGGTCCCCGTGTCGGTGATGGTGAGCGCGGCGTAGTCTCCCGGTTTCATGATAGGGTTCGCGTCGCGGGGCGGGATGTCGATGCGCGCGGGCCTGGTCTCGATGGTGATGGTGCCGCCGCCGGGCATGGCGTCCCGGGCATTGACCGCGAGGTTGATGAGTATCTGCTCCACCTGGCCCGGGTCCGCCATGATGGGGCCGAGGCCCGGGTCCAGCAGCATCACCGGGCGAATGTCCTCGCCGATGACCCTCTCCAGGAGCTGGGCGGTGCGCGTTATCTGGGCGTTGAGGTCGATGGGACGGGGCGATATCACCTGCTTGCGCGAGAACGCGAGGAGCTGCTTGGTCAGAGTGGACGCGCTCTCCGCGGCCTTCATTACGTCCTTCAGCTGCGCGGCCGCGGGATTTCCGGGGCCCAGGTCCATCATCACCAGGCTGGTGTTTCCCATGATGGTGGTGAGGAGGTTGTTGAAATCGTGCGCCACGCCGCCGGCGAGCCTGCCCACCGACTCCATTTTCTGCGCGTGGAGGAGGTGCTCCTCCAGGCGGGCCTTCTCGCTCTCCTCTTTCCTGCGCTCCGTGATGTCGCGGATCGATTCTATCGCCCCCGTGATCTCGCCCGCCGGGCCGTAGAGCGGTTTCGCCGTGGACCAGAGGTACGCCCCGTCGGTGCCCAGCTCCGGCACGAAAATTTCGCAGGTGGCGGTATCGCCCTCCTCGCGTATCTCCGGGTAGAGCTTCCGGGTCTCATCGCTGTGGTCCAGCACGTAGTCCAGGAGGGCCGGGCGCTCGTGCCCGTAAAACGGGACCGAGTACGCCCTGGTGCCGATGATCCCCGGGGCGGGGATGCCGGTGAGCTCCTCCATGGCGCCGTTCCAGATTGTCACGCGGCGGTCCAGGTCCACGGCGAACGTCGCGTCGGGGAGGAAGTTGATGATATCGGCCAGCCTCCGCTGCGATTCCACGAGCGCGCGCTCCGCCCGCTCGCGGTCGGCAAGGTCGCGCTCCATCTGGTCCAGTGCGCGCCTGTTGATGACGAAGACGCTGAACGAGGTGAGGGTGATGAACGACATGACGATGGTGGTGTCGGCGAGGTAATCGATGAAGTCGAGCGTGCCCAGGTTGAGCTGGTTTTTCGCGTACGCCGCGAAGGCGATGAACGCCGCGATGTTCGCGGCGCCGTACGCGAGTATGGCGCCCTTCCGCCGGATTACCGCCAGCGGCGTGAGCGTGAGGATGCCGAGGATGAAGACGACGCTGTCCAGGCGGATGAGCGGCGAACCGGTGGTGTCCATCATCATGACGGTCCAGGTGGCGACGAACAAAAGCGCGATAAGGAGGTGCGCCGACAGCGAGAAGCGCCCTTTCACCAGGAGGATGAACACCAGGAGCGAGAGCGCCATGGTGACCGCCTCGGCGGCGATGACGATGCGGTTGATGCTGTAATCGTAAGCGGGATTGCGTACCTCGTTGTAGGCGCTGTACGCGATGATGACCGGCAGGACAATCAGCACCATGAGACAGCAGAGCATGAAAAGCTTTGCCTTCATCCTGACGACCAGGTTGGTGTCCTCGTAGTTCCGCATGGCCCGGCGGATCAGTTTCTTTATCATCGTGTGTGCCGTGCTCCGTCGCGTGGTAAGGGCGGGGATGCCATCGCCCAGAGAACGGTGGCATGGCGGACGGCTTATTTCAATCATTTATTTCGGGGGAGCGGGATGAGGCCGCGCCCGGGATGAAAAATTTGCTTGATTCTTTTTCGGTTTCTGTATGTGTGGTCGCATGCCGCCCGAAGGGCGGAATTCCGGGGCTGTAGCTCAGCTTGGGAGAGCGCTAGAATCGCACTCTAGAGGCCGAGGGTTCGATCCCCTTCAGCTCCACACCGCAAAGAAAAATCCCCGGCGCGAAGCGCCGGGGATTTTGTGCGTGATGGCTTCACCTCGATACGGGCTTCGCCCTACTCGGTGACCATTGCAGGGGTCGGGCTTTACCAACTCCCCCCTCAATACCCGCGCAAAAACATATCACCCGTCGTGAGATCAATCTCCACCGCAAATCGCAGCGGATCCACGTTTCTCTCGTTGGTAAAATAGGTGTGCTTTCCCATAAAATACGCGATGTATTCGGAGCGGTCATGCTTCTCGCTCTCCAGATTCAAGTCGGAGCCTATATGCCAGTAGGTAATGATAATCTGTGACTCGATGAGAAAGGCAGCGAGCGTGCCGGGGGACAGTGACGCGAATGTCGGATCGAGGAACCTCCCGATCGGAATGCCGGTATCCCGCCCGGCTCTCGTGGCGTCCGCCCTGGCAAGGTCGGAAAAATGTCGGCTGTTGACTCCCACCTCCTTTTTCTCCCGGGCCCTGAATATCAGGGGGCCGGCGGCGGTGTCGTATTTCTTCAGGTGCTCAAACCCGGAATACGCGGCGGCGTCGAAGGGCAGGGCGCGGATCCTCATGGTGGCCGCTTCTTCTTCGGCGCTGCCCGTCATACCGGTCCAGGGACTGTCCCGGCGATCGATGGTGAATGTGGTCATGCGCGTTTCCTCGATTGATGGAGATGCAATGAGTTCACCGCATTCAGTGTTCAATGTCAAGGGGCTTTTCGCATGAGGAGGGTGATAGTACCACAGCCTGCTATTCGTCGGTGAGCCGACTGCAATTAATGCGGAAAGGGGTCGCTTCCGCGGCCCCTTTCCGTGATATCATGCTCTTCTGTGCAAGTTACAGTTTCGCTTCCGCCTTTACGTAGAAGTTTCTGTTGGAGTTGTCCCACTCGCGGGCGGCGATATCGCTCGAGGATGAACTCTGGTCTTCCAGGTACGCCATCACGCGCACGTTGTCGTTGAACTGGTAGCCGACGCCGACGGCCCAGATGGTGACATCGGACGTGAAACCGTTCGACGCGCCGTAGCCTTCCGCGTACTCGGTGGAACCCATGGCGTAGCGGCCTGCCAGCAGTATCGGCATGCCGGTGAAACCCTTCAGGTTCGCCATGATGAAGGCGTCGATAAGAGTGTACTCGGCAACCTCCGCTTCCGGATCGCCGACCGCGAACGTGCTCACCTTGGCCATCACGTACGATACGCCGACCCTGATCCCCTGGAACACGTAGATCGCGTTGGCGCCGTAGTAGTTGACATAGTTGTCGCCGGCTTCGGCATCGTCGGTCACGCGGTTCATGTAGAAACCGGAGAGGAAGAGGCCGCTTATCGGGGTCACTGTCAGCATGCCGTACATCGCCTTGCCGTCGTCACCGGCGGCCAGTTCATCGCCGGTTTTGTATCCCTCACCGTTCGTGATGGCTCCGGTGATGGTTACCATGCTGGCGACTTTGAGGCTCAGGCTGAGGCCGAGGTCGGCCGAGCTGTCGATCGACTGTCCCGGTGTGGCCCCTGTCGCGTTGCTCTGGCGATACAGAAGCGCTTTGGCGGCGTCAATGTAGTTCTGGTTGAGCCACCGGTAGTCGCTCTGGCTGTCGATGAGGCCGATAACCGGAGTGCCTATCATCCCGAACTGGGCGGTCAGTGTGCCGAAGCCGAGGTTGAACGCCCCCTGCAGATACGCGTACTTGATGTACGCCTGATACCGGGTGTCGGTGGCGCCATTGTCGTTGCCCACATCCAGGGTCGCCCGGGCGCTCCACACGTCGTCGATCTTCTTTCTGAAGTCGAGGTACACCCGCTGGATCCTGAAAGTATTCACGTTCTCCGCCTCGAGGCGATTCTCCATGGTCTTTACCCACTCTAGGTACATGGTGCCGGATACCTTGACGGGCTCGACCCTGGGCGCTTCCGTCGTCGACGTCACCTGCTGCGCGTTGGCCGCCGCGGCGAAAAGCGCCAGCATCAGCGCGAGGGTACTGAAGAAAAATTTTAAACGCATTGTGCATCCTCCTTTAAAGTTCTATGAATCCCGCCGCCTTCACGAGCTTCTGCCCGTCCCGCGAGAGGATGTAGTCTACGAAGCTTTTTGCCTCGGCGGAGAGCCTGCCCTCGTTGATGTAGAGGTAGAGCTTGCGCGAAATCGGGTACTTCCCGGTCTTGCCGTTCTCCAGCGTCGGCTCCACGCCGTTCACCCTGAGCGGCTTAAGCGAAGCGTTGAGATAGCCGAAACCCACGTAGCCCATCGCCTTCGGGTTCGACGTGACCGCCGATGCCACGGCGCCGTTGGACGCCTGCAGGAGCGCGTCCCTGCGCACGTCCGCCTTCTTCATCACCTTGCTTTCCCACACTTCGAACGTGCCGGAGCTCGTGTCGCGCGACACGACGACGATGTTGTCCCTGCCGCCGCCCACCTGGTTCCAGGTGCTTACCGAGCCGTCGTATATGGCTTTGAGCTGGTCCAGAGTGATCTGGGATATCGGGTTTTGGGGATTGACCACCGGCACGATCATGTCGTACGCGATGGCTATCTCGGCCACTTTCACGCCCTTTGCCCTGGCCTTCTCGAGCTCTGCGGGCTTCATTTCCCGCGACGACATCGCGATGTCGCAGTTCCCCTCGATGATGGACTTGACCCCGTCACCGGAACCCGTTCCCGATACCGACACGGAGATTTTCCTCGTCGCGTGGAACTCTTCCGCCGCCTTCTGGATGATGGGAAGGACGGTCGTGGAGCCCTTCACCACGATTTTCGTCGACGCGTCCCTGGAACACGCGGACACCGCCAGCGCCGCCGCGCACACGGCTGTCGCCGCGGCCTTGCCGTACTTGCCGATACGTATCATATTTGAGACCCCCTTGTTATTGTGGTTCACGAACGGATTGCATTCAAACCGTTCGGGGAATAGATACGGAGCCGGTGTCAGAAAAAAATGAAGATTTGCTGAATATTGCGTGAATAGTGAATAACCGTATTTCGGGGCGATCTTCATAATTACTTTATATTTTCATTATTAAAACTTCAAGACGTGAATATTCTTTATCTATGACGAGTGATATAAGGTCTCTCCCCGCGGATCGGGGAATCATAGCACAAGGAATTTCGGCGGATACCGGATCATGGACACTGCAACCGGCGTTGAGTACAAAATCGAGGCAAAGGGCCTGTCGTTCTTCTATGGGAACAAGCAGGCGCTGTCGAATATCAACCTGTCCATCAGTCCCAACAGCGTGATGGCGCTGATAGGGCCCTCGGGCTGTGGAAAATCCACGTTCCTCCGGAGCATCAACCGGATGAACGATATCATCCCCAATATCCGCATAGACGGCGACATCCAGCTGGACAAATCCTCGATTTACGGGCCCGCCTTCGATGTCACCGACCTCCGCCGCCGGGTGGGGATGGTGTTCCAGAAATCGAACCCGTTCCCCAAGTCGATCTACGAGAACATCGCCTACGGCCTGCGCATCAACGGCGTACGCGACAGGTTCGTGATAGAGAAGACCGTGGAGGATTCGCTGAAGAAAACCGCCCTCTGGGACGAGGTGAAGGACCGGCTCCACGATTCCGCCATGGGGCTTTCCGGCGGCCAGCAGCAGCGGCTCTGCATCGCGCGCACCATCGCCATCCAGCCGGAAGTGATCCTGATGGACGAGCCTGCGTCCGCCCTGGACCCGATATCGACCCAGAAGATAGAGGACCTGATACAGGACCTGAAAACAATGTACACCATCGTCATCGTGACGCACAACATGCAGCAGGCCGCCCGCGTAAGCGACTACACCGCGTTCTTCTACATGGGCGAGCTCATCGAGGTGAACAGGACCGACATCGTTTTCACCAAGCCGAACAAAGAAATGACCGAGAATTACATAACCGGAAAATTCGGATAAGGAGAAGGGCATGTCTACCCACCTGGAGCAGGACCTGCAGGCCATATCGGCGAAGATATACCAGATGGCAGATCTCGCCATCGAATCGATACGCGATTCCGTGGACTCGCTGAAAAACCAGGATTCGCGGCTGGCGGAGCTGGTCATCCGCCGCGATTCCGAGCTTGACAAACTGGAAGTATTAATAGATGAAGAGTGCATACGCCTCCTGGTGACGCGGCAGCCCGCGGCGGCGGACCTGCGGCTCATACTGACGATCACCAAGACGAATACGGACCTGGAGCGGATAGGCGACCTCTCGACGAACATCGCGAAGGAAGCGCTCGATTCGCTGGGGAAGCCGCTGTTGAAGCCACTGGTCGACATCCCCCGCATGGGGGACCTGACGATCGCCATGTTAAAGATGGCGTTTCGGGCCATCACGGAAAAGAACGCGGACCTGGCCCGGGAGTGTATAGCGATGGACCGGCAGGTGGACGAGATCAACCTGCAGATCTACCGGGAGCTTTTCAGCTACATGGCGGAAAACCCGGCGACGCTCTCGCCGTCGCTGGGGCTCATCATGGTGGCGAAGGCGCTGGAGCGGATAGGGGACCACGCGACGAACATCGCGGAGCGGGCGGTCTACTACATAGAGGGCGAGGACATCAGGCACCAGGAGTGAGCCGCCGCCATGGGCAAACTGATATTTGTTATCGACGACGAGAAGGACATCCGGAACATCCTGAAGGTCAACCTGGCGGAAGCCGGGTACGACGTGAAGACGTCCCCGTCGGCCGAGGAGGCGCTGCCGGCCCTCGGTGATGCCCTGCCGGACCTTATCATCCTCGACATAATGATGGGGGGGATGGACGGATACGAATTCTGCAGGCGCCTGCGCTCCTCGGACGAGTACCGGGCCATACCGATAATCTTCCTCTCGGCGCGGACCGAGGAGTTCGACCGCGTGCTGGGCCTGGAGCTGGGCGGGGACGATTACGTGAGCAAGCCCTTCGGCATCAAAGAACTCCTGTCCAGGGTGAAGGCGGTGCTCAGGCGGGCCGAGCCCCGGGAGGCGCCGCCGCAGGAGGGGGCCAGGGAAAAGCTGAAATACAAGGACCTGGAACTCTCCCCTGAGAATTTCCAGGCCACCATCGAGGGGCGGGACCTTCAGCTCACGAAATCGGAGTTCCTCATCCTGAACCTCTTCATGAAATACCCGGGCAAGATCTTCACGCGGGACAATATCATCAACAGCATCCGGGGCGAGGACGTGTACGTCATCGACCGGACCATCGACGTGCACATCATGAACATCCGGAAAAAGCTGGGGCCCTACAAGAGGGTGATAAAAACTCTCTCCGGCATAGGATACGGATTCAAGGAGTAGCCATGCGGTTTACGGCGTTGCACAGAACTGGCGGCAAGCTCATTGTCCTCTATTCCCTGCTGATACTTCTCCTCACGCTCTTCCTCATGTTTTTCTTCAGCGGCCTCGTGAGGGACATCCACCTGAAGATCCTCACGCGGGAAATGTCCGAGAAGATCTCCTTTATAGCCCTGGAACTCGATCCCGGCGACGCGAAACGACCGGCGTACCGGCGCGACCAGGTCCGGCCGGTGCTCCGGAGGCTCTCCGAGATAATCGATCTTAGGATCACGCTCGTCGACGCGTCCGGCGTCGTGATCGGCGATTCCTCCGGGGAGCCGGATTCGATGGACAACCATCGCTATCGCAGGGAAATACTCCAGGCCGCCGGGGGCGGTTTCGGCTCCAGCATCCGCTACAGCAATACGCTCAAAACCGGCATGCTCTATCACGCGAAGAAACACGGGGATATCTTCATCCGCGTGGCCAAGCCGCTGTACGAGGTCGACGCGTCCGTCGCGACCGCGCGCCGGACCATTCTCTTCACCGGCGCCGTGCTCCTGGCGATCGCGCTTCTGCTGAACATACTCATTTCGCGCTACATCTCGCGGCCCATCACGCGGTCGATAGAGTTCGCGAACCGCTTCGCAGGCGGCGACCTGACCACGCGCATCCAGAACTACAGGGACGACGAGGTCGGCGTGCTGCAGAAGTCGCTCAACAACCTTGCCGATTCCATGGACGCGAAAATCACCAACCTGATGATAGAGCGGAGCAAGCTCAGGACTTTGATCGAGAGCATCCACGATCCCATCGCGTTCATAGACTCGGACATGAAAATCATGATCGCCAACGGTTCGTTCATCAAACTCTGGGGAACCGAAAGCGCGGCAGCCACCGAGGGGAAGATCTTCTATACGGTGATACGGAACAGCTCTATTAACTCGAAAATCGAATATTCCATCAAGACCCAGTCCGGCGCCTGTTTCGAGGAGCAGGTGGGCGGGATGCGCTACGAGGTGTTCCTGAACGCGATCAGGGAATACTCCAGGCTCCAGGGGCTCCTCCTCATCTTCCACGATATCACCGAGAGGAAGAAGATAGAGCAGCTGAAGACCGACCTGGTGGGCAACCTCTCCCACGAGCTGAAAACGCCCATCGCCATCGTGAAGGGATACCTGGAGACCATCGGCCGCAACCTCGACAACCGCGCCATGTGCGGCGAGTTCATCGAGAGCGCCCTGGCCAACGTGGACCGCCAGGCCTCCATCATCACCGACATGCTGAAGCTCAACAGGATCGAGACCGCGTCCTTCATGAAAGAGGAGAAGATCCGGATCGACGAGATCATCGCCAACTGCGCGAAGATACTGTCGCCGAAAGCACAGGCGATGAATATCGCCCTCGGCTACTCCCCGGGGAACAGGCCCGCGCCCGTGAACGGCAACGCCTTCCTCGCCGAGGAAGTCTTCTTCAACATCATCGACAACGCCATCAACTACAACAGGGAAAACGGTTCCGTGACCGTCACCGTCTCCGAAACGGAGCGGCAGATCGCCGTGGAGATCCGCGACACGGGAATCGGCATACCCGCCGACTCGCTGGAAAGGATCTTCGAACGCTTCTACCGGGTGGACAAGGGGCGTTCCCGCAACACCGGCGGCACGGGGCTGGGGCTGGCCATCGTGAAGCACTCCGCGCAGCTGTTGGGCTGGGAGCTGCAGGTGGATTCCCGGGATTCCGGCACTTCATTCACGGTCATCATTCCGAAACCCGCCTGACAGGCAACTTCACCGCACTTCTTTCCGATGTGCCTCACGCGGAGACGCTACTTGAATTTTTTCCTGAACTTGTAGCGGAGCAGGATGCCGCTGATGTTCAGCAGCAGGACCAGGAGGATAAGGATGATGGCGGTGCCGTACTGGATGCCGCGCGTCAGCTCGATATGGGTCCCGGCCGTGGCGAGCACGTAGATGTGGTACGGCAGCGCCATCACCTCGTTGAAGACCGATACCGGCATGTTCGGCGTGTAGAAGGTGGCGCAGGTGAACATGATGGGAGCGGTTTCCCCGGCGGCCCTTCCGAAGCCGAGCATGATCCCCGTCAGGATGCCCGGCAGCGCCTCCGGGATGACTATGCGGTAAATGGTCTGCCACCTCGTGGCGCCCAGGGCCAGGGACGCCTCCCGGTACGTCGTGGGCACCGTCAGCAGGGCTTCTTCCGTCGAACGGATGATGACCGGCAGGTTCATCGCGCCCAGGGTGAGCGAGCCCGCGAGTATCGAGGTGCCGAAGTCGAGGAACACCACGAAGAAGCTCAGGCCAAACAGGCCGAAGACCACTGAGGGCACGCCCGCCAGGTTGTTGATGCCCAGGCGCAGTATCTTCACGAGCCTGGGACTGGACGAGTACTCGGTGAGATAGATCGCGGTGATCACGCCGACGGGTATCGACACGATCGCGGATCCTATCATCAGGTAAAAGGTGCCGATGATCGCCGGGTAGATGCCGCCCCGCGTCATCTCGTTCCGCGGCATTTCAGATAAAAACTCCCAGGACAGCACGGAAAATCCCTTCTGGAACACGTAGGCCAGGAGGAAGAGCAGGAAGGCGATCACCAGCAGGGACATCACCCTGACCACAGAGAACATCGATTTTTCTATGAACTGCGCTTTTGTCATTTCACTTACCATTTATTCCCACGCATGCTTCTACTATGTTAAGCACAGGTGCGGGAATCCATCCGTCAATTATACTTGAACTTGTATTTCTCCGAAAGATAGCTCGCAAGCAGGTTGAAAATCAGCGTTATGATAAAAAGAATTATACCGATGGCGAAGAGCGCGAAGTAATGGTCCCCCCGGTGCGGCGCCTCCGCCATCTCGGCGGCGATGTTCGCGGTGAGGGGGCGGACAGGTGAGAATATCGAGTTGGGGAGCATCGCCGCGCCGCCCGCGACCATGAGAACCACCATGGTCTCGCCTATCACCCTGGAGATGCCGAGGATGATCGCCGTCCATATCCCGGAGAGGGCGGCGGGGAGGATGATATGATAGATCGTCTGCCAGCGGTTCGCCCCCAGGGCGTACGACGCCTCCACCAGCGAGTCCGGAACCGACGAGATTGCGTCCTCCGAGATGCTCGCGATGGTCGGTATGGCCATGAAGGCGAGCATGAGGGACGCGTTCAGCATGTTCAGCCCCGTGTCGACGTTGAAATACTGCTGCAGCGCGGGCGCCAGGACCACCATGCCGAAAAATCCAACTATGACCGACGGTATGGACGCAATGAGCTCGATCACCGGCTTGACAATTTCCCTGACGAAGGGTTTCGCGATCTGCGAAAGGTAGACCGCTATGGAAAGGCTCAGCGGTACCGCGATGGCGGATGCCATGAGCGTCGTCAGGACCGAGGCGATGATGAGGGGAAAGGCGCCGAAACGGGGAGGCGTCCCGGTGGGATACCAGCTGGTGCCCAGGAGGAAGTCGCCCACGCCGATCATCCCGAAGATGGGGATTCCCTCCCGGAAAAGGAAGAACATGATCAGGAACAGGACCCCGATGCTGGAGAACCCTATGACCAGGAAAAGCTTCCTGATGATGGAATCGTAGATGATGCTGTTGTGTTTTTTTTTCGCCACCGGATACGCTCCTCGTTCCGTATCGATTAATGATACTTATACCATATGAAAAAATTATAAAGATATGATGTGGTAATTATCAAAAAATCGAGGCGTACGGTCATGATGGCATGCGGATAATCGGCCCGGTTCCTGCTACATTCGCGCGGCGATGAAATACACCGCCGCGGAAATGAGCGCCGAGCAGGGGATCGTGAGCACCCAGGCCCAGACGATCTGCCCCGCGACGCCCCAGCGGACCGCGGTGAGGCGCCGGAGCGAGCCCACGCCCATGATGGCACCGGTGATGGTGTGGGTGGTGCTCACGGGTATCCCGAAGAACGACGCGATGAAGAGCGTCGTGGCGGCGCTGGTTTCGGCGCAGAAGCCGTCCACCGGTTTCAGCTTCGCGACCTTCTGGCCCATGGTCTTGACGATGCGCCAGCCGCCGAACATGGTTCCCAGGGCGATGGCGCCGTGGCAGGACAGGACCACCCAGAGCGGCACGTGGAACGCGCCCTGCAGCATGCCGGAGCTGAACAGGAGCCCGGCGATGATCCCCATGGTCTTCTGCGCGTCGTTGCCGCCGTGCCCCAGGCTGTAGAGCGCGGCGGACACGAGCTGACCCTTCCGGAATATGTGGTCCACCTGCGAGGGAACGGAATTCCTGAAGGCGCGGTAGACGATGGTGCCTATGCCCAGTCCCAGGGCGAGGCCCATGAG
The DNA here is from genome assembly GCA_017998375.1 of Spirochaetota bacterium. GTDB lineage: Bacteria > Spirochaetota > UBA4802 > UBA4802 > JAGODF01 > JAGODF01. The sequence continues at coordinate 19,428 of JAGODF010000005.1, read as the reverse complement.
CGGGGAGACGAAGATGAAGAGCACGGTCTTCCCTATCCCCGACCAGACCAGGGAGGCGGTGCCCGCCTTGACCAGGGCGGCGCCGATGAGCCCGCCCATGAGCGCGTGCGACGAGCTGGTGGGCAGGCCGAAGTACCAGGTGATCAGGTCCCAGACTATGGCGCCCGCGAGCGTGGCCAGTATTATCTCGCTGTCCATGATGGTGATGTCGATGATCCCCCGGCCTATGGTGCCCGCCACGTGGAGCCCGAAGAAGAGGAACGCGATGAAGTTGAAAAACGCCGCCCAGATGACGGCGTACTTGGGGGAGAGCACCCTCGTCGACACTATCGTTGCGATGGAGTTCGCCGAGTCGTGGAACCCGTTGATGAAGTCGAACACCAGGGCGAGGAAAATGAGGAAGATGATGTAGTATTCCATGACAGTTGGCGCCTTGCGGGATCTGGATTATGACACGGGCAGTGGTGTGTCCGGTATTATAATCGCAAAATAATGTTAAGAAATTATGAAGAACTTGTATATATATGATAAAAAGGGTAGTGTGAGGCGGCGGTCGATCTGATCCGCCGGATGCCGGCCGCCAGACAGGCGGCCGGTGAGGTTTTACAGGAGATCGGTCCCTTCCTGTGTGCTTTTTTCAGACTTGGGGGGAGGATTTCCACCAGGTTTGCCCTTTACCGCCTTGGCGGGAAGATAGCCACCTGGTATGCCTCTCTTTAGATAGAAAAAGACAGGAGGGCTGCATATGCTCTTTAAAAGCGTTTTTTCGATGTTGAGCGTTTTCTCGTTTGGGATTTTATCTTTCAGTGATTCATATTTCAAGTTAAAAGTAAGGTATATGAAGCATCCCTGATCTTTTTGATGCTGGTAATCAATATTTATAGCCTGGGGGATGATGTCGTTATCACCGTATTGCCTTGTTTGCTTGTTGACTTCATATGGGTTACTAATGGTTTTTTTTATTTCATAATGTGCTTTTCCATTGGAACTCTCTACGGGTATTATTTTTACAGATTCACGTACGATATCAGCATCTATGGTTGTGTCGTTCAATTTAATATTCCCAATGATGGGTCCATCGGAAGACTTTATTATTATTCTGGGATCAGTGAAGATTTCATTTCTGGAATTGGTTATTATGTTGAGATCACCAGTGTTTTGAAGATTTAAATATGCTACGACATGATTGTCCTGGATGGTCAGTGTGAACCCCATTTCTTTGCCTGTGCATTGGTCATCAGCGCAGAACCTTACTGAATTGAGCCCATGTTCTACAGCGTTAAATGTAGGCTGTGGCGAAGCACAGGAAGCAATAACAATACTTGCTACGGTTACGTATGCGTTCGCTGTTATTACCCGTATAATTTGTAAAGTTCTTTCCATTGGTGTATATCCGATATATTGATAACGAATGAATATTATATGTAATAATCTAAAAATGATATTTGTCAAGTGTTTATTGTTATAGGGATCTCCTTGCTTTTCGGTGTTGACACGGTGTCTCCATGGGGATATACTCCGTATGGAGTATGGGGGGCCTGTTTCATGATCGAACTTCGGTTGCCTATGCTTGTTCCCTCTCTGCCGTTCCCCGGGGGACATGCCGGCAGCGATCATATGCGTTGACTGAACAATGATGAATTGGTGAATGGCGTTATGAATAACCGCACGCGATACTGCAACCTTCCCGGGGAGCACTCCTCCAGGGCGCATTCGAAGATAGCGATAGTCCCCGTGCCCTACGACGGGACGAGCACCTGGATGAAAGGCGCCGACCGGGGGCCGGAGGCGCTGTTGAGCGCGTCCGCCTATCTCGAGCTCTATGACATCGAGACCGATACCGAGGTGTACCGGCACGGCATCTTCACCGACGATCCGGTGGAGGAGGACGCTACCCCGGAAGCTATGATCGCCGCGGTCCGGGAGCGCGTGGCGGGGCATATCGACGACGGAAAGTTTACGGTCGTCATCGGCGGGGAGCACTCGGTGAGCATAGGCGCGGCGCGGGCGCACGTGGACGCCCACCCCGGGCTTACCGTGCTCCAGCTGGACGCCCACGCCGACATGCGCGACAAGCTCTTTGGATCGCCCAACAATCACGGCTGCGTGATGGCGCGCATCCGGGAGTTCGCTCCCGTGGTCCAGGCGGGGATCCGGAGCATGGACGTATCGGAAAAGAAAAATATCGATAACGGCCGGATCTTCTACGCGGAGAACATCAACGGTACCACGGCGTGGATGGACGATGTCATCGCCCTGCTTTCCGACACCGTGTATATCACCATCGACCTGGACGTCTTCGATCCGTCGCTGATGCCCGCCACGGGGACGCCGGAGCCGGGCGGGCTTTTCTGGTACGACGTGGTGCGCCTGCTCCGGAAGGTTTCAGTAAATAAGAAGATCGTCGGGTTCGATGTCGTGGAGCTCTGCCCGCACGAGGAGAAGAGGCAGTGCGATTTCCTCGCGGCGAAGCTGGTGTACAAGCTCCTGAGTTACGTGATGCTGTCGGTAAACAGCCCCGGCGTGAAGTAATATCAGCCCGCGGGCGCGAGGGAGGAACCATGGTGCCGAAAAAACTGTTTCTCACGAAGGGCGTGGGCGTCCACAGGGACAAGCTCACTTCCTTCGAAGTGGCCCTGCGGTGCGCGGGGATAGAGAAATTCAACCTGGTCTATGTCTCCAGCATTCTGCCGCCCAACTGCGACATCATCACCAGGGCGGAGGGCGTGAAGCTTCTGCTTCCCGGGCAGATCACCTTCTGCGTCATGGCGCGCAACGAGACCAGCGAGCCCAACCGCCTTGCCTCCGCGGCGATAGGCATCGCCATGCCGAAGGACCGGAACAATTACGGCTACCTCTCCGAGCACCACGCCTTCGGCATGACCGGCGAGGACGCCGGCGATTACGCCGAGGACCTGGCGGCCACCATGCTGGCGACGACGCTGGGAATTCCCTTCGACCCGAACGAGGCCTGGGACCACCGGAAGAAAGTCTACCGCGCGAGCGGGAACATCATCAGGACCAGCCACATCTGCCAGTCCGCAGAAGGAAACAAGGACGGGCTCTGGACCACGGTCATCGCGGCGAGCGTGTTCATCCTGTAGCCGACCCCGGCGCGGTCACTTCCGCCTGGCGATCTCTTCCGCAATCTGTTTCACCATCGGCCCGTCCTCGCGCCACACGTAACATGAGTTCAGCGGAAGATATTTCATCGCGTCCTTCGCGCTGATCCCGCGGACCGCCAGCGGTTTCCGCGCGCGGTTGGACCAGTATCCCTGCACGGCCGCCGGCGCCATGGCGTTGATCAGGGAGAGCAGGTGGTAGCAGCCTTTCACGCCGCCCATCGCCGATTTCAGCTTCGCGGTGAATCCCGCGCTGATCGAAAGCCCTATGACGGATTTGACGCTTTCCGCCAGGCCGCCGCATTCCTCCCTCGGGATGCCCGGCATCTCGGCCTCGGCGTCCAGTATCTTCAGCCGCGCGCCCTCGCAGAGCAGGCGGACGATCATGCGGTGGAGCACGCCCGGCTGCTTTTTTTCTCCGGAGAGCAGGTAGTATTCGGTGAGCCGCGTGTCCACGAGCTCCCCCTCCACCAGGATGCGGTTGTCTTCGAGGGGGCGCGTCGCTATCGTGATCGACCTGGTGTGCACTTTCTCACCGGCGAGTTCCTTCAGCGCTTGCATGGGCATGTCTCCTTGCGTAAAGTTTCCATTGGGCACGGGTGGTGCGATTGTCGGCCATGGAACGGAGGATGTCAAGGGGCTTTCCCCGGGAAGGGCGCTACTCGTCTTATATAAGAGCAATGGGCTTGAGATAAGAGTACGATAAGAGCAGTAAAAGAGCAGTAAAGGAGTAGTATGAGTGTACTAAAAGACTTGGCTTATCGTACTCTTATCTTTTTTGACGAAAATGCGGCGGCAGTGGCTCATGCGGGGCCTCGACGGGGCCGGCAACCGGCGCGGAGTATTAACTTGATCGGAATACTTTTTCAATGTTTGCAAGTAAAACGGGAATATCATCTTGAAGGATGTTCCAGAGTATATCGAGGTCAACCTGGTTGTAACCGTGGATGAGGCGGTTGCGTAATCCCGATATCTGTTGCCAGGGTATTTCGGGATGAGACTTTTTCGTGGATTCGGTTACGCGGGAAGACGCTTCTCCAATTATCTCAAGGAGGCGGACGAGGGATAAATTTAACATGCGATTTTCATCGAGGTCTTCCCGATTTTTCCCGGTAACGAACTGGAGCGCCTCGCGAGCATGGTCGCGCATATCCATGAGTCGGACACGATCCTTTTCAGGCAACATAGGCAACCTCGGCTTCGGCGATAACTTGGTCCCGGAAATGGGGGCTTAGAAAACCGGGGGTGTTGAGATCGACAGGGCGTCCAAGAAGCCTGGAAAGCTCCTCTTCCATTTCGAAAAAACGGAGTCCTACTTTCGCTTCTGGCTCGAATTCGACAAGTACATCAACATCGCTTTCAGGGCTGTAATCATCGCGGGTGACCGATCCGAAAAAGGATAGCCGACGGATTCGGTTCCTTGCGCAAAAATCAGCGATTGCATCATGGGGTATCGATATATTCAGTGGCATAACTATTTTATATCCTCAGATAAAAAAAGGTAATTAAAGGACAATCTGTTTTTATGCGACATGAACCATCTCCGGGAGGATGAACCTCTTGCCAGTAAAGTTCACAATAGGCTATTACCAAGCAACACGTTTGTCAATACTTTTAGCTTGTGTGACTTGAAAGAATGGTGCTTAAACGGGCTCGGCATCCTTGCAGAGGAGTGGATTAAAAGTATTATTAGACTTGCCTTGGAGTACTCTTGACTTGGAAGGTTTTTTTATAATGATTATTTGTTTGAAATATAATCAGAGGCATGAAGAAAATCAATATCATATGTATAATTGACGATGAATGATATTCATCGCTTTCCGTGTATGCAAAACAGGGTGTCCAGCGGGGGGACGCGATTCCCAATTTATTAAAGGAGTTACACATATGACCTGGAAACAAATCTTTCTTCTTTGCATCGTTATTGGAATCGGCTTGCTGGGGCTGGGTTATTGTTTCCAGAAAAAGGCGGAGTCTATTCTAAGATGGCCCGGTGTAACCGGAAAGGTCATCGCCACAAAAGTGGTTCAAAGCACTACTGAAAGAAGTCTCCGCGGCAATGATGGAGCCGCGGAATCGAAGTTATCGTATTATCCCGTCATTGAATATGAATACGCTGTCGGTGGAAAGAAATATAGATCCGACCGGTTGTCCCTGAGCGTCGATCAAAGATCAAGCCCGCGGTATCTTGAGCCAATCCTGAAAAAATATTCGCCGGGTACCGCTGTCGTGGTATTTTACAACCCGGATAGTCCCGCCGACGCGGTTCTGGAAAAAGCGAACTGGCTGCATTGGATTTTCTATGTCATCGGCGCCATCTGGCTGGCGGTCTGGACGCTGGTATCACTGATTTACGCTATCGTACGGTTCTTTCGATGAGGATTCGGGAAATTTGCCCCATCCCGGAGCGCGGTTCCCGCGGACACATGCTCCGTTATGAAATGCGCACTTCGGGATAACAGGCCTATTTACGAAAATAAGCCACTTGACGGGGACCTTAAAATTTAAAAACTCAATTTTCGTGAAAAACACCTTTTTATTGATGCAGAATGAATTCAAATGATCCGTGTTGAAGGATTTTGTCATCGAATTGAAGAGTATTGTTATTATCTCATACACAATGGTTCATTTTCCAAAAAAATCATCCAGAGGGGAAACCCCTCTGGACTCCCCGAAGAAAAAAAGGTAAAAAATTAAAAATCCAAAAGGTTACTGAGTCCTCGCAAAGCGGAAGCCTATGACGATGTACTCGCTAGACGGGGGGTTGTAGAACAAGTAACCAACCTGCATGGGGATGGCAGTGTTGTTCCAGCTGCCGCCCCGATACACGCGGCAAGAACCGATCAAATCAAAGCACCACTCCCAGACATTGCCGCTCATGTCGTAGAGACCAAGATGGTTCGCTGTTTTCTGCGCTACCGGCATCAGTGTGTCACTTCCACCCATGTCAGGGTCTCCTGAGTACCAAGCTACAGCTCTGGTATCTGTCACGTTATTATAGTCTCTTATCGCTCCGCTCGCGTAATCCGCAGGCGTCCAGTAGTACCCCGCTGTCAGGGTCGCATGTCCTGAATTTACACCCTGCGCTACATACTCAGTGGAAAGATTGCCTCCTATCGGCAGGGTTGTACCAATATACCTTGCCGAGTATTCCCACTCCTGGCTCGAGGGCAGACGATATCCGTTTCTGTCGGCGTTTTCAACTGTCTCTGTGTCGACCCATGTTGTGTCAATACCGGTGTACACCACATTTGTTGTGTTCCCGTCACGCATCTCGGTCAGCCAGTTGCAGAACATGATGGCTCCGTACCAAGTTACACTCACCACCGGGTGGTCTTCAAACCCGGAATCTACCGTGAAACTGCCTGCTGAATAATTGATTTTCATATAAGAATCATCAAGATCAAGAAGCTGCTGGGCGCCATATTTTGCCGTTGTGCTGTCAAGGCCGTTGTGGTCGCCTACTGTTGTACTGAATTTACCGTTGTCATACGCCCACTGCAGTACCTCAGCCATGAGAGCGTTGGTCACCTGCGTTTCGCTCATGAAAAACTTTCTCGTCAATGTTGCCGGGTTACCGTCGACAGGCGTTTCAATATTTGGCGAAAAAGGAAAGATGATGCTCGCCTGGTTGTTGGCATATCTCATCTTAAATTGAACAGTGCCCACGGTTATGGTGACCTGCTGCCCAGGAGTGGTGAATAAAGTGAAGGGATCATCAATCCACTTCGCATACAGCACTACGTTCCCAGTTCCCATGCTGAACTCCGCCCCGTCCTCGTACTCCACCTCACCGCCCGGCGTGGTGGACCATCCGGTGAAATGCCAGCCCGGCTTGGTAAAAGTACAGGCGCTCAGGTTTTCTTTGGCACCGGTGGCCATCGTTTGCGGGTCCATGGTGCCCGTGGCGCCGTCGTCATTTTTGTTGAACGAGATGGAGTGCCCCCAGCGGGCGTAGAGGTCCACGTCGGCGGAGCTGATGGTGATGGGTTCGCCACCATCATAGCAGGTCCCTGTGCCGTCGGAAGCGGTGCACCATCCCATGAAGGGTGAGCCGGTCTTCGCTAGACTGCCGGTGTTCCCGGCGACGTTCACGCCGCTTCCGTCGGCGTAGTACGCCTCAGCGGGGACTGTCCCTTCAGTGGCGCCATTTGCGTGGTAGGCCACGGTGTATTTATCGAAAGTATGGAAGAACACCTTGTGCTCGTATCCCAATGCGGTCCCCATGACGTTTTCCATGGCAGGGAAGGCTGTCACGGTGTACTTCATGCCTGGCGCAAGGCGGTTGTCCGGCGTGAAGACGGCGGTAATATCATTGTACTCCACGGTGCCGCTCACGGGGTCGCCGTACTCGTCTGACACGGTCAGGGTGCTTTCCGTCACCGTGGCGGGGTCCATCTCCGTATTGAAGACCACGCTCACCTTCGCGCTCCTGGTCACGTCGGTTTCGTTCGGCGTGGGCCAGGTGTACACCACAAAAGGATGGGAGGAGGCGTCCTCACCGTGGCAGACATACTCGGTGTTGGTGACCTCCTCCGGATCAAGGACATTGTTCCGGTTCACGTCGAACCCCATGTCGATCCTGACGCCCCCGTTGGCGCACTCCGCGCCGGGGCCGATTTCGCTTTTACTCACGAAAAGTGAGGAATTATACGACTCGGGATTGGTGTCGTTGCCGCCTCCGTCCTCGAAGCAGGCGGTAAAGGCGAAGAGCCCGGGAACGAGCAGAAGGGCGGTTAACCTCATGATGCGGCGGAAGATGGTGGCATGGTTTTTCATGTGTTGTGTCCTCACACTTGGGATAATCACAGCAATGAATGAATCTTCCCAACTCATTCAATTCAATTGATTAAACTAAACATCAAGGAAGATGCTCCAATCCCGGATCGAGGTTCCTGCTGAAATAAGCTCTGTTATAAGAAGCGCACTTCGTGAAAACAGCGCTGGCCCCGAAAAAAGCCCCTTGGCCGGAGCCCTTGAAATTAAAGCGCGATTCATTTTTCCTCAAGGAAATGAATATAGTCATGCAAATAGCGGTTACCGATAAGATGGAAAAAATTTATTTATTAATAACTGCCTCTTTACTTGAGAATAAGAAAAATTTAGCAATATGGCTTTAACTATCGCATTTGTACTGTATAATTGTAATTATATTGGCATCTTTGCTGTGGTCCACAACCGATAGATTTTTGTACATGGACAAAATGCCTTCTTTCATTGGGGATAAGGTAGTGAGTCATTAGGGACCCCGAGTAGCCAGAAACACTACAACACATGTTAGAGCTAAAACGAGTTGTTATTAAAATGGGCCGATTGCATACATTCGTTAACCATAACTGTTCTGCCTGGCCGAAATGTGTGTGAACATAATTCTTATCAACGCGAACACAGTTGGCTTGGGAGTATGATTCATTTTTCATCAGGGAAATGCATACAGCCGCGCAAACTGCCGTCACCAGTAAGATGGAAAATAATTTTTTATTCACATGCTTCACCTTTAAAATTATTTTAGTTGTAGAATAAAAAAAATATTTATTTATTAAAAACAATAAATAATTTGCTAGTAATATCCGGGATGCTGCTCCCACCCGAGAGTGCGGCTCCTGCCTGCATGAGCGCTTTTATTCAAAGCGCACTTCGGGATAACAGGCCTATTTACGAAAATAAGCCACTTGACGGGGCCCCATAAATTTAACCGCCCAAAATCGCGGTGCTTTCGCGCCCCCATGAATACATATATCCTGAACGTTTCAAATATTATGCGAAACAGTTGAAGAAAGTCAATTATAATTTCATTTCGGTAAAGTAACGATTTTTGTGAGTTTCACGGGGCTCGATACATGGTTCGGAAGCATCGCGCAGATGGGTGCCCGGCGTTGTGGAAGCGCACATCGCTTTCCATACGGCATAGCGCTTGTGCAAATAGAGCGAGTCGGGAAGACGAGCGCGATGGCGGCGACCGGCGCGGCTGACAGGGCGCCCTCAAGGAGGCGTGTCTCGCGCAGGACGAACGTGCCCGTGGCGCGGATGATTAATAATTCATTGACACATGCATCATCAACCACTGAATCTATGGTTGTATTTAATTGTCAAACGATCATCGATTTCAGGGAATTAGTCGGGATGAAAATAAAAGTAATAGTAACCACGGTTGTACTATCCGCGGCATTATCGGGCACCCTGCCGGGAAATGATTACAACGAGATCCGGAGCATCGCCTTCAGTCCCGATGGAAAGAGTATCGCGTTCCTCGCGGGAACCAGCGATTTCATGCTGTCGGACAATCTCGGGAAAACACACAGAGTCGTCAGCCATGACACGACAATGACCGGATGTGTCACCTTCTCGAAAGGCGGTTCTATCGTTACTGGTCTATCTGACGGAAGGATCATCTTTCGCAAGCCAAGCGGCAGCATAATAAAAACGATCAAAGATCCTCAGGGTGGCGAGTGCGATGGCGTGATCAGGATCTCTTTCAGCAGGGGAGGGGCGCTGACGGCCACAGCGACCCCCCAATCGGTCTGCCTCTGGAACAAGAAGAACTCACTTGTGTGCCGATTCCCCGCGGGCGGTAAAACTATCGCCGACGCGGCCTTGTCGCCCGACGGCGATTGTGTCGCGATGGTTATCGAGCCGGACGTTTTCACGGTCCACGATGCGCGAGGAAAGTTAATCAATTCATACTCCGGCATCGGAACATCCGTCAGGAAAGTCTGTTACGTCTCCGACGGTAAAGCCATCGTTATCAGCACGGGAGATGGTAGGCTGATGGTAAGGAATAGCGATGGATCGTCCTTCCGTGAAATAATCGCAGGGACGGGAGAAATACACGACATTAAAGCCGGCCCCGGCAACTCGATACTCGTGGCGGCCGCCGGAGAAGTCAGGCTCTTCAACCTGGAAGGAAAGCTCCTGAGGAACTTCAAGGTGCGGCACGGGCATGATTCCGTGATGGGTGGCGCCTTCAGCCCCGACGGTAAATACCTGGCCGCCGGGACCTATTCCGGAAAGCTGTATGTATGGAAATCCGACGGCAGCCTTCTGCGCGTCGTGAGCATATTCCGACAGACGGATGAATAATGGAATAATCTACTGTTCGAACAGAGCGCAGCCGATTAATTCCCTGCATTTATCCCGCTCCATGACGCATCGATCGTTGTGAACAATGGAATGCCTCACTTCAGGAGTTCGGGGCCGAGAGTTCCCCCATTGCCCACTTTTACAACAAGCTGGCTTATGATTGGCTGCCACTCCGCATCCTCTATGCTCTGCGGATCGAGCATCGCGCAGGCAATGAGAGATTCCATTTTTTTCTCCGGTGATATTTCACCGTTCGCCTTGTTTCGGATCTGCTCCTGATGCTTTAAGAATTCCCTGGACATCGCGCTCTTCGTTCTGGTTATCACGTCGTTTATGAGTTCATCCCCGATCGCTTCTTCATCGGGAAGAACAAGCGGATCTTCATTAATGCCGGCAACGGGATGTGCCGGATGGGTACAATCGCTGTGCTCGATGACCAGCCTGTCGATGAAATAATTATACGACATTCCATCGCGATGCGCGACGATCTGAACTGGTGCCGAAACGCTGATGGTGTGATTCGTGTCAGCATAGGCGTAGTTGCTGTACTGGTTGATCCTCGATGTCCGGGGCGTATTCGCAAGCTGGTATCCGAGGCTGTTTATATTGTTCTGCATGCTGTTGCGCCTCTCCCGGATGTAGCCGAGATTTCTCAATGATTCCCTGTACTTCTCCTCGACGTACGGATTTTTCTTACCGCCGGGCCCGGTCTGCAGGGATTGCGCATAGAAGTATGAGACTTCCTTCTGGTACTTGTCCTCCTCCCACTTGCTGTCGGCATAGGCTTTCTTTTCCTGGTCAAGCTGGCCCTGGAGGGCTCCGTATCTCTCGTTGGGGACCTCGGATGTTCCGGAAACATACCTTGTGCTCCTGTTGATCACCTCCTGTTTCCTGGCCGTGACGGGTCTCCCGAGCTCGACGGCGAAGGTGACATGGGGAGCGGCGGAATTCCTGCTCACCGCTATCCAGGGATTTCCCGGCAGCCTCGAAACGGCTTGATCAAAACGGTTATTAAAATAAAATAGATTGATATCTTCAAGAACGCTTCCCCTTCTTGCCTTGAAATCCACCTTGAAGGCCAGCTGATTCCTTACCGCTTCCCAGAGCGACTGGGATTTGGACTTGTGCTCGGTATCGCCGGTAATTATCGATGATTTCTTATACAGGATTGACGCGGTTGCGGGAAAACCGGAGTCTTCCGATCTTTTAGCTTCCAGTGCGATGGAAACAGCCCACTCGCGGAGCCTGTTTCTAGCCTCGTCCTGTTTTGCCATCGCCTTCTTGTTTTCGGGGTCCGATTCTACCGCCTTATTGTACGACGCCAGCGCCTGTTCATACCGCCCCGCGTCGAAGTGGGCATCCCCTTCATTCATGAGCGCCGAAATGCGTCTCGATCTGGCGCATTGAACGGCGATAAGCGATGCCGTGATACAGGCAACCACAAGGAAATGATTCAGTATTCTTGCTTTGGTTCTCACATGCGCCCCCGAGTGTAATCTTTCTCGCAAGATGAAAGGACTTTTTCCGAATCCGCGCTGATAAAATGTATTGCTCCATCTCTTTTTCCATCTGTGCTGAAGTCAAGGCTCATTACAGCACCTTCGTGCCCCTCCAAGTCACGGATTTTCTTTCCTCTGAGGTCGAACACGCGAACGCAGTTCTTTCCCGGCATTACGACAGCTATCCTGCTCATGTCGGGGCTGACGGCAAGCCTGTTGAGCCCCATAAGCCGACAAGGCGTTATAACGAAAAGCATTAATGCAAATAACGGGATGATCACCTTCTTCATGGGGCATCTCCATAAATAGCGACAGTTTTGACCATCATGAATTGTTTTCGGAGCGACATAAATAGACATACTGCAGCTCTATTATTGCATCCCAAAATATTTTAATACATTGATATGCGCAAGCTATTTATAGTATACAGTAATCAGCGCGGATACAATTATTATTGACGTGAACCACAGAGCACCGGGTAATACACAGTCGGCTATCGCAGACTATCATGCCGGAGAGCGCCAAGCGTTCAGCGGGAGGAATAATGTATCGAACAAGTGCGTGCCTCATCTTTCTTGCTATTCTTCCAATCATCACCGTGTCGGGGATCGCGGCGCCATCGGAAGCGGACAGGATTCTCGCGGAAGAAATGGCGGCATTGGATTTCGATCCCGCGGGCCTGCTCCTCGATGAGGACAATGGCGACAGCAAAACATACACCATCAGACACGGCAATAAGTCCGCCACGGCACGCGTTTTAACCAACGGCCAGAAAGTGATATACCCGGCAGGAGGGGGCACCATCTGGATTCAGCCGGGTGGCGACAGGAAAATCGTACTGCCCGGCAACAGGCAGGTATCGTACTCCGCCGGAAAAAAATCGTTCACATGGACAAGGGTGAACGATCCGGCGCCGGATTTCAACCTGCCCGTTGCCGATTCTCCCGGAAGGAAAATATCGCTGTCACGGCTCAAGGGCAAAGTGGTGCTGCTCGACTTCTGGGCATCGTGGTGTGCGCCATGCATACAGGCGATGAGAGAGACCCAGAAACTCCATGAAAAATATGCCCGGGACGGGCTCGTGGTGCTCGGCGTCAACATCGACAGCGGCGGGTATGCCGACATCCAGTTCATGAAGAACGCCGGCGCGACGTTCCCCTCGCTCACCGGGACCATCGACAAGGGACCGCGGAAGGGCTGCAAGGAGATGAACGATTTCGGCATAACCGGCATCCCCGCCGTGGTCATCATCGACAAGAACGGAATTGTGCGGGTACAGGAGCAGGTTGTGCGCGAAAAGGAGGGGGAGTTTCTGGGTGACCTTCTCATTGAAGACGCGGACCGGAGCGGATACCCCGTCCGCATAGTCGGCACATGGCGCGAAACTGGTATGGAATATTCAAAAGATACCCTCACGTTTCACGCGGACGGACGGCTTGAGATGACTCACGCGATGGGAACGTCGATGTACCGGTGGGAGTTGAAGGGAGACAATCTCGCGGTGAGGGAAATCCCGGGATCAAAGGAACAGGGGATACACATGAAGGTTGCCGGATCCCTGAAGATACTCAACCTCAACGACGGCGCGCTGATATATCGACAGCGGATGCCCATGTTCGGGAGGGAAATGTCACTGCGCCGCAGCTGGACGCGTCATGCCGGCGCCGGCAGGTGAATGCAGTGGTGATATGCAGAATCCTTCAGCATATTGGGGGGCAGTCGGGAAGAGAAGACAGTTCCAAGAATTGAGTTCAATATCATGTGTAAAGTCAGTGCACTATCCTATTGAGGCATAAACAATGACCGACCGGGGAAGATTTTTCAGCATAAGGCACAGGATCATTCTCTATTCCACCCTGTTGATAGTTGCGGTCGTCGCGACGATCGCCGGTTTCATCATCATGAGGGAAAAACGGCTGCTGAAAGAGCAGGTGTTCCAGCTGATGAACCTTGAAACGATGCACCTGGAGCAGACGGCGCAAATCAACCTCGGGATCGACGAGCTGCCCATCGTTTCAAAAATTGAAGAGCTGAAGAAAATCGGATACGTCACGTATGCATACGTAATCGACAAAAATAATCGGATTGCATACTGCTTCGACAGGCGACGGGAGTGCGTGATATCGCAGGAGTTGCAGGATGGGGTGGCAAGGAGCCTGGAAAACCGCCAGTCCGCCGACACCGTGAGGGCGCAGTATCCCGATCCTCTTGATACCGGCGGAATGATGTACGATTTTTCCAGGATTATCAACAATCCCATGATGGGCAAGGTGGGATATGCAATCATCGGTTTTTCAGACATGATCATCAGGGAACAGACGAAAAGCCTTTTGCTTTTCCTTGTGCCAGTATTCATGGCATTCCTGCTGCTATCCACCGGGGCGAGCATCGCGCTATCAAACACGATCCTCAATCCCATACGGAAACTTTCCGAAGGCGTGCGTACGATAAGCGAAGGGGATTACGACTTCAGGATACAGGTGTCTTCACGGGATGAAATCGGACATTTTGCCGAGGAATTCAACCGGATGACCGGGAGATTCAAGGGCGCGCTTTCCGAGTCGGAAAGGAAGTCGAAAATATTCAGGATATACACCAGGCAGTCGCTCGCGCAGATGGTGGACGATGGAATCGATCCGACGCGGCGCCATCCCCAGAAAATCAACATGGCCGTCCTTTTCTGCGACATCAGGAACTTCACCGCGCTGTTCGACAATGCCGATCCCGAGGCGGTGGTGCGTTTTCTCAACGAGTATTTCGGCAAGCTGAACATCGAGATCCACAACAACCAGGGCGAAATCGACAAGCTCATCGGGGACTGCATCATGGCGGGATTCGTCGATCCGGACAACGCGGTCAGCGCCGCCATCAAGATCCAGATACGGCTGAATGAATACAACAAGAGAAGAATTGCCAACGGGGAACCGCCCGTCAGGTCCGGCGTGGGCATCAACTACGGGCAGGTCATCGCCGGCAACATCGGATCGGAATCCAAGATGGACTTCACCGTGATCGGCGACCCGGTGAACATAGCGTCCCGGCTTGAATCGCTGACGAAGTACTACACGGCCGACATCATCATATCCGAGGACGTATTGAGCCACCTCAAGGCGCGCCATGACACGCTGTTGCTGGACAATGTCGTGGTCAAAGGGAAGAATTCCCCGCTGAAAATATATGAGGTATATGATCACAAGGATGAAAAGACGAGAACGGCATTAAACGATGCGCAAGGCATCCTCGACAAAGCCCTGGGCGAATACATTAAAGGAAATTTTCCAGCCGCAATTTCCATTTACGAAAGCATTCAACTGCATCCGCAAATCAAGGGACTTGTGGATTATTACAAGGGTCGATGCCTTGCGCTCATGCAAGCCGAGAAGGAAGGATCATTCAATATATCAAAATGGAACGGCTATTACGAATTCAAGGAGAAGTAAAGCGCGTTGAATTCTATCGACCCGGGAAGATCTCACGAACCTCCGATGCTTCCGCTTTCGCCTGATCCTTCATCATCGGTACCTCCACCATCGGATCCTCCTCCGTCGGAACCCCCAATGTAACTTCCACCGTTGCCCGATTCACCGCATTCATATCTTCCGCAATTGTCACAATTCTGAAGGCAGGCCTGCGCCTGCCTGTAGCATTTTACATTTATATCAATGTTTTTCCATGCTTTAGATCGCACGATGCAGGACAGCTGGCCCGTCGCGCATGCCGCTTTGCATAAATTGCTGCCCCGACCGCGGGGTACGCTTCCCGAAACACGAGCTTCGGTTCCCGGTATGCACTCACCGCTTCTCTGACGGCAATAAACACCATTGGCCCAGTAATAGTATCCTTCATACCTCGTGTCAGAGATAAAACTGCCACTGAATTTATCGCCATTCGGCCAGCTTAACACGCCATTCCCGTGTTTGTAGCCGCCGCTGAATTGACCCGCATAAGTGCTTCCGTTGGGATAGTAATATGTGCCCGTGCCGTTTATACAATTGCCCGATACGCAGCTTCCGCCTTTCGCTTTTTCTCTTCGATTTTCTTCGCTTTTATTTCTTGCCTCTTCGCGTCGAGCTTGAGCGATATTAGCATCTACGCGTCCCATTAATCTTTTTAACGATCGGCGTTCCTCCTCTCGAGCACGGGCATCCCGTCTTCGATATTCATCAGCACGGGCATCCTGCTGTCTTTGATATTCATCTCGTTCCCATATTTTATGTTTTATATTTGGTCCATGCACGGCGCCTTTGGAGATTAGATATTTCGCCTCTTCAGAATTTGCAGTAAAAAATATTGGGTCGGAAACCAGATCTAACGGAGTATAGCCCTCATTATTTTGAATGTTCAATTTTGCCCCTTTTGAAACAAGCAGTTTCATTGGGCCGTGAAGCATATACTTTACCGCTATATGTAAAGGAGTATTGCCATTGTTATCCCTTGCATTGATTGGCGAATTTTTTGCAATGAGAAGGTTGATCGCCTTCCTTGAATAATTATGGCTCATGAGAGCCAAATGTAACGGAGTATGTCCATCGGCATTTTGAATATTTGTTTTCGCTTTTTTCGATAAAATTAATTTTAACTTTTCATGGTAATCATCATCGCGTTTTGAGGCAATCACATGCAGGGGAGTGTCTCCATGCTTATTGATAATATTTACATTCGCTCCTTTGGCAATAAGCATTTTGATTATTGCAAGATTATCGTATTGCCTTTGCTCTATCGCTATATGTAAGGGAGTATTGCCATCTCTATCTTTGGCATTTACGTTCGCATCTTTCTTTGATAGTTCGGCTTTAACCTTTGTGAGATCACCCTCTTTCACATGGTCATGCAGAGTGGCACATCCGGTTGCTGCGACCAGCATTATCAATAGTATAAGGTAATTTTTCATATATCGATTTTTCTTTGAGAAAGCACTCTCTTTACAATGAAACCCATGTTTTAACCGGTTGTTCTGCATTATGGTTTAACCAATTGTTGTAGTGGTAGAGTATTATCTGGACATGATCGGATTTATCAACTATTCAACAAAACAATCCATTCATTGAGAAAAGAATATATTATTATTTCTTAATCCATTCGGGATATGAAATAATTTAGTACTACGATTTATGATCGTGCACCTTGCCGGGCAATAATGTCGACAGGGGCCGATCAATCTGGTTGTATTATGCTCGGTTAGTTGCGTCATCGATGATGAACATTGCAATTTTGAGCTCCCCCATTACGACATTCATACAACGCCCTGTTGTCCGCCTCGACCTGTGAACGATATCCACATGCAATCCCCTGAATCCACCTGCGGCTCTGATAATTCTGCCCTTTCGCGAAACTACCAAATCCCCTCCCGGGGCGATACATAAATCGACTGCACGCCCTACCTCCCGATCGTGTACATTCGCCCCATGCTCTCTGATCGAGGTTGTTTCCGCCCCACGCGATACCCACGGCTCCCGTCTGAGGGCAGAAATACACTGATGATGCCGCGAATAGTATTGCCGGGACGGCAACCAGCGCCAGTACGATAATGGTTCTTTTCATGTCACACTCCAGCTTTTTTCGGATTTTACGCATCGCTTTATGTCGTAAATCATCAATGGATCGTCACATTATCCACTATGCATGGTAATAATTGTAATGAAAAATTTACATTGCATAATAGTCGCAACAAGGGGCATCTCCTGCAAATTATAAAAATGAGTTTATAATTGCAAAAATATTTTATGTATTATGAATATTTTCTACTAACTAAAATCGTTAGTATTATCGTATGACAAAAATATCCTGAACCATTGAAGAACGCCACTTGTAAAAATCTTTAAACGCTTCATCGTTTGCGATATCGATTAACGTGCCCCGCAAGGAAATAATTCATGATTTATTGAATAGCACATTGCCTGAATTAATAAATATTTTCTATATTATTATGGAATTTTCTTGTAAATGCTTTTGTGAATATGCTTTTGTGTAATAACAAGCATACCTTGAGGAGATCACTACCATTGAAGTCCATCCTGTCATCATTCGTCATCATGGCCTTTCTCTGTCTTTGTTCAATTGCGCACGCGTCCGGGACAGGCGATCCCGACAAGGACCTGGAGGAAGCCCTGGATTTATTTGGCGGTTTCGAAAGAACCATCAACATCAACCTCCTGAAAAATGCGATAAAGGAAGGTGCGGATGTCAACGCCCGAAGCGATCGAGGAACAAGCCCATTTCATGGGATAGTGGGACGCGGGGACCAGATGTGGTTCGATCTGTATATAAAGAATGGCGCCGATGTCAACGCTCCCGGTGGGACTGGCGCATTCCCGCCTGAAGCAGTATGACAGCGCACGGCAATGCTACCTGAAGGCGATAGAAAAAATGCCTGAGAATCCAGAGCCATACTTCAACATGGCCTGTCTCCATGGTGCCCGCAAGCACAACAGGGAAGCAGTCTCGTGGTTGCAGAAATCCGTACGGAAGGGTTTTCCCAATCTCTTTCTTCTGGAAAACCACGCGGACCTCAAGAGTGTCCGGAAAAGCGAAGAATACCGCGGCATGGTACGCGTGCTGCGGGATAAATATTAAGGAGAAATTTTATGACTTACGAGATCGCCTTCTTCGACAGACTCCAGTGCCCCAGGGACAAGAAAAAAGAGTCCATCAAGCTCATGGAAACGCTCGTAGTGCTGGCTGAGAAATCACGAAAGATGGGGCTTCTTGTTCTTGAGGATGACCTTGCCAATCTAAAAGATACCTTTTTGAAAAAAGGCCTTCAAATGGTAATCGATGGGACGGACCCGGTCGTCGTGAGGGATGTTCTCAGGACAAGAATGCTATCGAGCGGCCTCAAGGGGGCAAACCTTCTGAATAATGTTCTCATACTGGAGGGTGTGGTGGCCATCCAGGCCGGGGACAATCCCCGGATAGTTGCCGATAAGCTTTCCTGTTTTCTCGGGAAGGATATTGACCTTTGGGACAAGCACTGGTTGAAGCTGAGAAAAAAGCTGGGGGATACCGACTCATTCCCGGTCGCGGACGCTCCGTGCCCAGACGCGGCAACCGATATGCAAAGCTCAACGGGAACGGTCAATGCTATAATCGGGAGCTTGAGTTTTGAAAAAATCGCCGAACTGCATGATGTGTCAATTCAAAAGATTCTCAGGGAAGTGGATTCACAGTGCCTGGGATTGGCCCTCAAGGGGTGCACCAGCGCGGTTGCTTCGAAAATCTACGGCAACATGTCGGAGAGGGCGGCCATGCTGTTGAAGGAAGATGTTGATTACATGGGGCCCGTGCAAAAAGAGTCCGTCATCCAGGCGCAGGAGGTTATCCTCAACATTGCCTTGAAACTCGCGGATGCGGGCGACATCGTCTTTCCCGATGGAAGCGAGATGATCGGCTGAATTCCATGATGCAGGCGGCGTTTCGTTCAGGAACGCCGCCACACCGTAATATCCCTGTCCAACCTCTCCGAGCGGTTGAATGTCTCGATGTGGGCGCGTATCCGGTCCCCTTCGGCTCCGACTTTCCGTATGGCGGCGTCCATGGTTCCGATGATAATGTCCCTGTCGGGCGTAGATAAAATATCGCTTACCGACACGTTGATACGCCCGGTATAGTCCCTCAGTCCAAGACCTCGGGTCGTCATTGTCCCGAGGAAAACGCGAGTGACGCCATCCGGCGAACGTGAATCAAGGAACCAGATGGAAGCCCGGGGATTTCTCTGCGAAAAATCGCCG
>JAGODF010000233.1 GCA_017998375.1 Spirochaetota bacterium | reverse complement strand
CGGTGGGGAAGATGTCGTTGCACACCAGGAACTCGGCGGACGCAAGCTCGTGCTCCACGTGGGTGATATTTGGCTCCGAGTTGGCCAGGTTCTCGCCGAAGATGTAGAACGCCCTGATCTTCTTCGTCGGTAGGCCCGCCATCATGTCCGGGATCATCAGGCCCGGTTTTTCAGAGAGATTGCCCGCTCCCCATGCCTGCGCGAATTTATCCTTGTTAGCGGGCACGTTGACCGCCTGGTAGCCCGGGTAGACGCCCGGAAGCGCGCCCATGTCGCAGGCGCCCTGTACGTTGTTCTGGCCGCGGAGGGGATTCACCCCGGCGCTCGGCATGCCCAGGTTGCCCAGAAGCATTTGTAGATTGGAGGTGGACATCACGTTGTTCTTGCCGCACGTGTGCTCGGTGATGCCCAGCGTGTAGCAGAGCATGGCCGGCTTGATCGACGCCAGCGTGTGTGCTATCTCCTTGATGGTCGCGATCGGCACGCCGGAAATCTGCGACGCCTTTTCCGGGGGATACGCCATGACGGTGTTTTTGAGCTCGTCGAAGTTCTCGCAGTTCTCCGCGACGAACTTTTTGTCATAGAGGTCTTCCGTGATGAGAACGTGCATAATGCCGTTGAGGAACGCGACGTCGGACCCGACCTTGATCTGGGCGAACATATGTGCCCGGTCGGCGAGGGGCTGTTTCCTCGGGTCGGCGACTATCAGCTTCGCGCCCTTTTTCACCGCGCGCTTCACAAAATACGAGGCGACGGGGTGCGCTTCCGTCATGTTGGTGCCTATGAGGAAGAATATCTTCGCGTTTTCGAATTCACCGAATGAGTTGGTCATCGCGCCGGAGCCGAAGGTGGTTGCCAGACCGGCAACCGTGGGAGCGTGTCAGGTTCGAGCGCAGTGATCAATGTTGTTGGTGCCTATCGCCGCCCTGAATAGTTTCTGCATGTTGTAGGAATCCTCGTTGACGCTCCTCGCGCAGCTTACGCCCGCGATCGCATCAGGACCGGATTCCTGGATTATCTGCTTGAACTTGTTCGCCACGAGGTCCAGGGCCTCGTCCCAGCCGGCCTCGCGGAACTTGCCGTCCTTCTCCCGTATGAGCGGGGAGGTGAGGCGGTCCTTCGAGTAGATGAAGTCGTACCCGTAGCGTCCTTTTACACAGAGATGTCCCTGGTTCGGCTGGGCACCTTCCACGCCCTTGACGCGGATTATCCGGTCGCCCTTGACGTGGAGCTCCAGCTGGCAGCCCACGCCGCAGTAGGGGCAGGTGGTCCTGACTTTCCTGATTTCCCAGGGAAAGGCCTTCCGGAGGTTCTTCTTCTCGACAAGTGCCCCTACCGGACAGAGCTGGACGCACTCGCCGCACTGCACGCAGGTCGACTGGCCCATCGGTTTGTCGGAGTCGCACACAACCGCGGTGTGGCTTCCCCTGTATCCGAAATCGAGGACTTCGTTCACCACCTGGTTGTTGCAGCCCGCGATACAGCGGCCGCATTGGATGCATTTGTTGGGATCGCGCAGGATGAAGGCGGCGGAATCGTCAAGCTCCTCGTGTTCCTCGACAAGAAAGGCGGGGTGCTCGATACCCAGCTTCTGCACGGCTTCCTGAAGTTCGCAGTCGCCGTTCATGTCGCAGTAGAGGCAGTTGTGGTTGCCGTTCGCCAGGAGCAGGTTCACCACCATCTTTCGTGCTTCAATGACGCGCTCTGACGCCGTCTGCACCTTCATGTTGTCGGTGGGCATCAGCGAGCAGGCGGTCTGCAGGGCGCGCATCCCTTCCACCTCGACGACGCACACGCGGCATTTGCTCGCCGGTCCCAGCCTGGGATGATAGCACAGGGAGGGGATGTAGATGCCGTTCTCCCGCGCTATCTGAAGGACGGTTTTATTCCCTTCAAAGGGGATAGCCTTACCGTCGATATGAATAGTCTTGGCCATCGCGGATTCTCCTTTCTTGATTTCCTTATTTTGTCAGCGCTTCGAATTCTTTTCTGAACTTGGTGACCATCGCCTGGATGGGAACTGAAAAGGCCTCGCCCGTTGGGCAGAGAGTGAGGCCCCTGATGTTCTTGCACAGGTGGAGGATCAGGTCGATATCCTCCATTTTCCCTTTTCCCGCCAGAAGGGCGCGCAGCTTCTCGGTGATGACGTGCGATCCCTCGCGGCAAGGCACGCACTGGCCGCACGACTCGTGGTGATAGAACTCTATCGTTC
The DNA here is from genome assembly GCA_017998375.1 of Spirochaetota bacterium. Lineage (GTDB taxonomy): Bacteria > Spirochaetota > UBA4802 > UBA4802 > JAGODF01 > JAGODF01. The sequence continues at coordinate 4,503 of JAGODF010000233.1, read as the reverse complement.
TCAAGGCGAGCTCCGGTATCGACACGGTCTCGTTGACGACCATGATTCCGCCGGACCCCAGGGCAGTCCCCGCCTTCTGGCAGGAATCGTAGTCGAGGACGAGGTCCTTCGCTTCCTTCGCGGTGAGTATCGCCACGGAAAGCCCCCCGACTATCACGCCCTTCATCTTGCCTTTCACGCCGCCAGCGGCCTTGAGTATGTCGCCGAGCCTGGTGCCAAGCGGGTACTCGTAAACGCCGGGCTTGTTTACGTGGCCGGAGACGCCGTAAATCTTGGGGCCGTGGTTGTTGGGATTGCCGATCTTTTTGAACGCAGCCGCGCCCTTGCCGACGATATACGGCACGCTCGACAGGGTCTCGACGTTGTTCACCACCGTGGGACAGCCGTAGAGTCCGTAGTTCGCGGGGAAGGGGGGTTTCACGCGCGGGTTGCCGCGCTTTCCTTCAAGGGACTCTATCTGCGCGGTCTCGTCACCGCAGACATAAGAGCCGCCGCCGCGGTGGACGATGATATCGACGTGCCCGAGCTGGCCGTCTTTCTTCGCCTCTTCGATCGCCGTTTCTAGGATATCCGCGATCCAACCGAACTCGCCACGGATGTAGATGAACGCCTTCGCCGCCTTGATGGCGCGCGCGCTGATAGCGATACCCTCGACCACCAGGTGGGGATTGAACTCCATGATCTGTCGGTCCTTGAACGTGCCCGGTTCGCCCTCGTCGGCATTGCAGATGAGGTAGACGGGGCGCTGGTCGTTCTTGGGCAGGAACGACCACTTCATCCCCGCCGGGAAACCCGCGCCGCCACGTCCGCGGATCTGGGACTCCTTCACTTCCTCGATGATCTCTTCCGGCTTCATCCCCATGGCCTTTTTCAAGGCCTGGTAACCGCCGTTCTTCTTGTAATAGGCGAGCGTTCTGCAATCCTTGTTAGACCTGTCGTTCAGGAGGATGTTGCACTTGGATACGACGTTCATCGATGTGTCACTTTCGGGATACTTTCCCTTCTTGAGCGACTCGATCAGCTTGTCGGTCTTCGCCGGGGTCATGTTCTCGTAGTAGCGGTCGTTTACCTGAATGACCGGTCCCGTGGCGCACGAAGCGAGGTCCTGCACCGTGGACAGCGTGAACATCTTGTCTTTCGTGGTCTCGCCGGCGGCGATGCCGAGTTTCTTTTCAAGGTGCTTCACGATCTTGTCGGCGCCGTGAAGGAAACCGGGAACGCAGGTGTCCACCTGGAGGTGGTATTTTCCCACGGGTATTGTGTTGAACATGGTGTAATACGTGGCGATGCCGTATACTCGGTTCAGGCTCAAGCCCGACGCGTCGGCGGCGTCAGTCATGCCGGCCTGGTTCAGGTGGTTCCTGTTCTCCTTCTGCAGAAGCTGCATCACTGGCATGACCGCCGATTGCTTGTTTGGGTACTGCGCGATGATCGTGTTGATCTTCTCCTGGGCCCCTGTTTTCATAACCCCACCTTTGATAATAATCTTTCACCCCACGCGGGAAAGTTCGCTGTAAATCTCCATTCCCTGGCAGGCACGGCATAACTCGCCGTCCTCCTCGGGATATGCTTCATTGCATGATGCGCATATAACGACGCGGCCGTGCGCGTGTTTGCCGCGAAGCTTCGGGGAAACCGTAACGCGTCGGATGAAGAAGACATCCTCTCCGGCCGTCTGTATCTCCCGTATAAGCCGTTCCTGGTCCTGCTCCTGCTTGCGGGACAGGCGAAGGAACCAGTTCTTGATTTCGGGAAAGCGATCGAGCTTTTGCGCGTCCAGTGAAACCCGGACCCCGTCCCCGCTTTTCTTTTCGTACAGAGTGATGGCAAAGCGCCCGGTGTTGATTATCTTGAGCCAGCCGTTTCCCACGGTGCAGGGGGTGAGCATTTGGATGGCGTCCGGGAGGCAAGCAGTGGATTCGCATATCGCGTCGAAGAACTCGTATTCCGTCATCCTTCGAATTGCCGCGGCGACCATGAAACCGCCGATGAAGAGCCCCGGGGCGAAGTTGCCATGGAATTCGGTGAGGGCCTTGAGGTACTCGTCGGCGGTATACTTGTTCAGCTCTTTCATGGGCACCTTGCTTGGTCCGGCACGGGCTATCAGTGTTGATGCTGTAATTGGTGCGAACAGCAGTCGCGTTCGCGGTCTGCACACACAAAAAAGTAAAAATTAATAACCACAATAAAATAAATAATGTAATGAAACATATTAAATATTCTTAATATTAATAATTAAAAATTACAATAAATTACAAAATAATACACTTACAGATGATTATACCACATTCTTATGTCAAGAAAAATTATTGATTTTTCGGTATTGAAAGGATTGAAATCGAAGAATGGATTATTTTGACAGAATATTGGCGGTTACTTCATTAAAGATAGCGGGCCAGGGATTGATACTGCCGTTGTAAACGGTGAATTCGAGCGGTTTCAGCATTTCGATGATGCCTTCGAGATAGCGAAGCTGCACCGACAGTATCAGTGGATTATTCATGCGCATGGCGATACCCAGGGCCCCAGCCCAGACTCGTCCCTCGAGTTCCTGGCGCCCTATTTCGTCCATGAGAACGATATCATCGGGGCCGGATCTCTTGATAATCTCATTTCCCTTCTCCAGGGCCGCGGGATTGTACCTGAAACGTCCGCAGGACTGCCATTCTTCTGAAGTCCTGTCACAAAGGGGCATGATTGTCAGTTCCGGGAGAAGGGTGAGGGAAAAGCTGCTCCGGGCGTTCCCGTCCCAGGACCCTTCGGCGTAAAAACCGGCATGGGGGATATCATGCCAGGCGAGGAGTTCGGCCACGCTCTTTATGAAAGTGGTTTTGCCGCCCCCCTTATCGGCGGTTATGATGATTTTCAGGTCGTTTGGCACGCGACCAGATCTCATTCCGTCACCCGGTCGGGGCGTGTGTATACGTTCAGGCCGTTACCCCGGGCAAATCCGACAATCGTAATACCGAGCTGTTCCGCGAGGTCAATGGAAAGACATGTCGGCGCCGACCGGGATACCACGACTGGTACGCCTATCCGAGCCGCCTTGGTAAGCATTTCCGAGGAGATGCGACCGCTCAGAATTACGGCCTTGTCGGAAGTGTCAATGCCGTTTAGAAACGTATGGCCGAGTATCCGGTCCAGGGCGTTGTGGCGGCCGATATCTTCGTAGCAGGCGATCAAACGCCCTTCATGAGCCAGGGCTGCCTCGTGAACGCCGCCCGTCATCCTGTAAGTCCCGGCTTCCTCGTCGAGCAGCGCGGCAAAGTGAAGCAGCTGCGTGACAGAAAATTCTGTCGTGTGAGGGACCGGTCTAAGCTGTTCATAATCATTGAGGAAATGCAGCGAAGGCCGGCTTTTCCCGCAGCAGCTGGCGAAGTTCCTTTTAAGAAAGCCGTCGGGCTGCGTTTTGCCGTCAATGGTTTCGATCCATACCACGCCCTGTACCTCGCGGCACGATATTTCCTTCAACTCCTCCCGCGCGGTGATTACTCCTTCGCTAACCAGAAATCCAAGGGCCAGCAGTTCAAGCGAATGGGGCGAGCACACGAGGGTCGCGAGCTCCTCGCCGTTGAGCATTATCGTTAACGGAAGTTCCTTAACTATAGGATGCCGGACATTCTCCCGTGCGCCACTTTTATATGCCGTTAATTCCCGTACTTCGAATATAGCCGGTATTTGTGCCATTACTATGCTTGCGCCTCCCTGTCCCTTGTGACGGTCAAAGCTTCGCGCTAGGGTGAATATTTAGCGAAATGAAATCAATTCTAATAAAGCAAGTGCTTTTTGAGTGTTGGTATATCCTGTTAATCGTTCATAACATTCCGGATTCGCGTGCGGGAGTAATACGAGTGGTCGGATAATATTGCTTGACAATCGGAATAAATATTTATGCCAATAAGGTGCTTGGGGAATTATTCTTTCGTAAGGCTGGGGCGGTGCATGAGGGATACAATATGTAATCGGAATATAATTCTCGGAACAAACGGAAAGTCGGGTAAACGCGCTGTCCTTTGTGCCGTTGTCATAATGACGGTCTGCAGCGCTTGCGTGCGAAGTCATGGACCCGAGTCCGAAATCTGGGACCGGATCAAGGCGTTTCACGGCGACCTCTGCCTTGGTTCAGTGATGGGAGCGCGGATCGGCCTGGCTGCAAAGGATCAACTTAAGAAAGCAGGAGGAGAGGGCAAGCTCAAGGCCGCGTACCATGCCCATTCCTGCGCGGTTGACGGAATTCAGGTCGCGGCGGGAACCACCGTAGGGGGGCGCAACCTGGAGGTCATCAACAGGAACGAGCACCGTCTTGAGCTTACAGCCGTGGGGAACGGCAAAAAAGTGGCGGCACGGCTCACCGGGAAAGCCGAAGGGAAGGGCAGCTTGTACCGCGAGTTGACAAAGAAGGCTAAGGAACTGCAGGATGCATCGCCAGAACACGAGGCAGCGGAAAAGGAAAAGACGGTTATTTTCAACTGGTTCCTTGCCGCGCCCGATTCCGACGTGGTC
>JAGODF010000232.1 GCA_017998375.1 Spirochaetota bacterium | reverse complement strand
CGAGGAGCACGAGATAGTCGACATCGCCTCCGCTGCCGGCATGCGCGTGCTGGGGCCCAACATTTTCGGGCTCTACTCCGCGTCATCGTCGCTCAACTCCACGTTCTCCGCGACAAGCATCATGCCGGGCAACGTCGCCATCCTCACGCAGAGCGGCGCGCTGGGCATCGCCATGATCGGCAAGACCGCGGTGGACAACATCGGGCTCTCGACCATCGTGTCCATAGGCAACAAGTGCGACATCGACGAGGCCGACCTCCTGGAGTACCTGATCCCCCAGGAGCAGACGAAGGTGATCCTCATCTACGTCGAGGGCGTGAAGAACGGCGAGAGGCTGATAGAAGCGCTGAAGCGCACCACGGCGGTAAAGCCGGTGGTGGTGATAAAGTCCGGCCGATCTAAACGCGGCGCCATGGCCGCGGCGTCGCACACCGGTTCGCTCGCCGGCTCCGACGACATCTTCGACGCGATCATGCGGCAGTGCGGCGTACTGCGCGCGGAGAGCCTGGAGGAGGCCTTCAACTGGTGCAAGTTCCTCTCCGCGAGCCCCGCGCCGAAAGGCGACCGCTCCGTCATCGTCACCAACGGCGGCGGCATCGGGGTGATGGCCACCGACGCCAGCGAGAAATTCGGGATAGAGCTCTTCGACGACCAGCCGACCCTGAAGGAAGTCTTCGGCCCGGCGACGCCGTCCTTCGGCTCCACGAAAAACCCGGTGGACATCACCGGCGGCGCCAACTCCGCCGATTACGACCTGGCGCTCTCGGCGCCGGCACACAGCGAGTTCATGGACGCCACCATGGCGCTCTACTGCGAGACCGCCACGTTCGACTCCGAGAACCTGGCGCCCATGATACGCAAGACCTACGAGACGCACCGCGCCGCGGGCAAGCCCATCACCTACGCGATAGTGGGCGGCGAGTCCGTGGAAAAGGCGATCAGCGCGCTGAAGAAGGACAACATCCCGGTCTTCAGCGACGTCTACCAGGCGGTGTCGTGCCTGGGCATGTCGTATAAATACCGGAAATACCTCCGCAACAAGTCCGACGAGATCGAGGAGGCGGAAATAGACCTGGCTTCCATCGAGTCCATCATAGACAAGGCGCTCTCCGACGGCCGCAAGTTCCTCCTGGCCAACGAGGGGGCCATGGTGATGAGCGCGGCGGGGATACCCATCCCGGGCAGCAAAATCGCCCGCACCATCACGGAAGCTGTTGACTTCGCGGAGGCGATGGGGTATCCTCTGGTGATGAAGGTGGTGTCGCGCGACATCCTCCACAAGAGCGATGCCGGCGGCGTTGCCCTCAATCTCGACAACAGGAAGGAAGTGATAGACGCCTACGAGGCCATTCTGCAAAACTGCAAGGCATACAAGGCCGACGCGGTGATAGACGGCATCGAGGTCTGCGAGATGGTGAAGCCCGGCACGGAGCTCATAGTCGGGGCGCGCCACGACGCGTCGTTCGGCCCCATCGTGATGTGCGGCCTGGGCGGGATCTACGTCGAAGTGATGAAGGACGTGGTCTTCCGGGGCCTTCCTCTCAACAGGAAGGAAGTGATGAACATGCTCCAGGAGATCCGCTCCTTCCCGCTCCTCCTGGGCGTCAGGGGCGAATCGCGCAAGGACATCGAGGGCGTGGTGGATACGATCATCAAGGTGGGCACGATCATACGACGCTGCCCGAGGATCACCGACATTGAAATCAATCCTATCGTCGTCTACGAGCAGGAGCGAGGGCTCAAGGCGGTGGACGCGAGGATTTTGATAACAGGCCAGAAGGAGAAAAACCATGAATAAAATAATAATCGCGTCAACCAGGGAAAGCGCCGGGAAGACCAGCATCATCGTGGGACTCAACAGGGCGCTGGGAAAGAAGACCGGCTACATCAAGCCCTTCGGCGACAGGCTGATCTACCGGAGGAAGAAGAACTGGGACTACGACGCCAGCCTCCTGGTTCAGATCCTGGGCATCGACGAGGAGCCCGAAAGCATCTCGCTGGGATTCAACCATGCCAAGCTCCGGTACGTGTACGACCAGGAGTCGACCATGAAGGCCGTCGTCGAGATGGCGGAGAACATCGGGAAGGGTAAGGACTTCCTCTTCGTCGAGGGCGGGAAGGACCTCGCCTACGGCGCGTCCATCGACCTGGATTCCATCTCGCTTGCGAGGTACCTCAAGGCGAAGCTCGTGGTGGTCACCAGCGGCGACAGCGACTCGGTCTACGACGATATCAGGCACCTTAAAAAGAACCACGCCATGGAGGGCGTCAACTTCGGCGGCGTCATAGCCAACAAGGTGCCCGACGTGGACGATTTCGAGGCGAGCATCGCGGGCAAGATCCGCGACATGGGCGTGAACCTGCTGGGCGTCATCCCCTACAAGGAACAGCTGACCTTCTACGCGGTGAGCTTTCTGGCCGAACGGCTCTTCGCCAAGGTGATTGCCGGCGAAAAGGGCCTGAACAACGTGGTGAAGAACATCTTCGTCGGCGCCATGTCCACCGAGGAGTCGATGCGCAATCCGCTCTTCAACAAGGAGAACAAGTTCCTCATCACCAGCGGCGACCGCAGCGATATGATACTCGCGGCGATCGAGAGCGATTCCATCGGGATACTTCTCACGAACAACATACTCCCGCCGGCGAACATAGTCTCGAAGGCGGCCGACAAGAACATCCCGCTGCTCCTGGTGCCCATGGACACGTTCGAGGCGTCCAAGAAGATAGACCGGCTCGAGGCCCTTCCCACGAAGGAGAACACGGCGGGCATCCAGGCGATGGCGCAGCTGGTGGAAAAGTACGTGAAGCTGGAGGAGCTGGTGAAGTAAAATGATGCCCCCCTCCCTCGAGGGGAAGGGTTGGGGGAGGGTGATGTTCGCTGGATACGGCATCGCGCATCACCCCCACCCTGCCCTCCCCCCTCAAGGGGGAGGGTAACCCCGGTACTGCAGGCGTTGCCGCATCGGAAAAGGAGGTGCTGTCATGTTTCCGAAAAAAAACATACTCTACAACAGGTTCGTCAAGCTCGTCGAGGAAAACCACCAGGAGATCACCGAGCGCTTCATGAACGACCTCCTGAAGAATCCCGACACGCGGGCGTACGCGACTATAGACCGGAACAAGATCTACGAGTCCAGCGACCGGGTCTACCGGGACCTCTCACGGTGGATCACCAAGGACACGCCGAAGGATATCATCCGCGACCACTACATGAAGCTCGGACGCGACCGTCTGGACCAGGGCATCCCGCAGTCCCAGGTACAGAAGGCCCTCGTGCTCCAGAAGCGACACCTGTGGCTGTTCGTCATGGACAAGCTCTACGGCGACCTTACAAGCTACAAGGAGGCCGTCGACCTGAACAACAGGGTGGTCCTCTTCTTCGACAGGGCGACGCACTTCATGCTCGAGGGATACGAGCAGCGCGACAGCGCGGGCGGTTTTCCGCGACTCTGAATGGGGGCGAGACGATGGCCACGGGCGGCGGAAAGGATGCGATACGGGTCCTCATCGTGGAGAACAACTCCGTCCTCCTTGAAGGGCTTTCCCGTCTTCTGGAGTACGAGGATGATATACGCGTCTGCGGTATCGCCGACAGCGCCTCCCGGGCCCTGGTCCTCGCGGGGGAGACGCGGCCGGACCTGGTGATCGTGGACGTCTCCCGCGGCGTGGACGACGGCATCGGCCTGGTGAGGGAGATCGTCGCGAAACGCCCCGGCCTGCCGGTGATAGTCCTCGCCATGCACGACGAGTATCTCTTCGCCAGGCGCGCCCTCCGGGCGGGCGCCCGCGGCTATCTCTCGAAGCAGGAGGCGCCGGAGGTCATAGTCAGGGCCATCCGCGACGTCATTGCCAGCAGCGAGTTCGTGAGCGACTCCGTGGCACACCGGGTGGTCTGATACCCGCCCTTTCTATCGACCATCTCCCCGGGCGATGTCCCGGTACATCCGCGATGGTCCCCGGCGGTCGATGCGCGCCGCCGCGAGCAGAAGCAGGAAATCCATGCACGGCACCGCGACCGGCGCGATGACCGACGTCAGCAGATGGTAGCGGAATATCATGCTCGTCATCGTCGCGAACAGCCTCTCCAGCCGCCCGTCGATGTCCGACACACCGGTGAACATCCGGTCGCGGTAGATCTTCTCCACGATCGAGTTAAGCGAGCCGAGCGCCGATTTTTCTCCCAGGAATCCGCGGAGTATCCCCAGCAGTCCGGGCGCGCCCCGAAGGAGCGGAACAAACTGCCTTTCGACCACCATCAGCATCGAGTGCGCGAGCTCGCGCGACTCCTCGCCGATTCCGCCCTCCCGTCTGATCAGGTTCAGGTGATGGCGGTGGTACTCCACGGCGCCAAGGATGATATCGCGCCACCTGCGCCTTCGAAGCGCGTACCACGCAAGCGCTCCGGCCACCGCGGCGGCGGGGATGATCGCGTCCCGCGTCAGCACGAAGCCCATGGCGTCACCGGGCTATCCCTGCCTGGCCGGCGGCGCGGCCCCCTGTTTCAGCCCCTGCTCCACCAGGAGCTCGAATCGGTTCTTCTCCGTGATGGCGAGGGAGGTGGTGTCGCGGTAGAGCTTCATGCCGAGGTGCTCGGTGTTCACGTCCGTGGGGCAGAACGAGAATCCGCGGTAGCTCTCGCTCAACGTCTGGAGCTCCCTGCTCACCGTGTGGAGGTTGCCGCGGGAGTACACCTCGGAAAATCCGCCGTCGGGAAGGGAAAACCGGTAGCCCATCTCCCCGTTTTCCAGCAGGTGGAGGGAGAGCACGAAGGGCATCACCCCCTTCTCGTAGCCCATGATGTTCCTGTCCTTGTCGGGATCGAGCTCCGTGATGGAGCAGTGGTTGTTTGCCTCGCGCTTCAGGTGGTATATCTCCACGGGCTTCTTCGATCCCGCCAGGGGTGACGATGCATTCGCCGCGGCGACCCGTTTCACCGCGTTTTTCGCGAAAACATAAAGCCGGGTGAGGGAGTCCAGGAACCGGTCGGCGCTCTTCCTGAAGAACACCAGGGAGCCGCGCTCGTCCGAAACGAAGAAGTAGCAGTACTTCGTCTCCGTCTGGAAATATATCTGTATGCAGTCGTTACGGTAGTTTTCCTCCATGATCCGGAGGTACGAAAGCTCGGGGACGGTGGCGTCAATGTGGAGCCCGCTGTCGACGCCGGTGTTGTACGACAGCGCGTAGAGAAGCTTTATCTCCGAATCGTAGGCCTTGCAGACGATATCGTCGGCGCCGCCGTCCTTCGCGGTGGAGTAGACGAAGTAGGTGTTCTGCATCATCGTCACGTAGCGCTTGCGCCTACCCGACTTCTGCTCCACCAGGTACGAGTACGCGTCCCGGGCGAGGACCTGGAGGCGGTCGAACTCCGTGCTCGCGCCGTAGGGGTACGACGCCCGGAGCCGGAAAGCGCTGTCGAAGGGCATCTCCGTCGACGCGCCGCCGGAAAGGACCCTGCCCAGCAGCAGGGCGATATCGTTCAGGTTCGTGAAGCGCTCGAACCTGGTCTCGCCCCAGCTGTTGTGATAGAGGAAGATGATCTCCTCCACGCGCTTGGCGTACTTCGTGTAGGGGTTGATGATGGCATAGCTGACGACCGGAAACGGGTCCCGCAGGAAATAACCGCTGTGGATGTCCACCTTCTTGATGGAGAAGTGCGTCGAGACGTCGATCACCAGGTCGCGCAGGAAGTTCGGGTCCCCCTGGTGGAAACCCGTGGCGATCTCCATGCGGGTGAAGTCCTTCTGGTAGAGCCTGTTCATCCCTATCCAGACGATCATGGCGATGAGGCTCCACTCGCTGTGGATGATGATCTTCACCGGCGCGTTGCGCACGATGGCGCGCTTGGCCAGGGTCCACAGCTCCTTCCCCTCCCTGCTGCGGTTGAACTCGATGGTAAGCAGTTTCTCCGGCGGGTAGGTCTTGAACGTCAGGGAGTTGTCGATCTTGTTGTCCGATACCGCGAAGTGGGAATAGATCTTCCTGCTGATGCCCTTGAGCTCCTCGTCGGTGAAGCGGTGCGATATCTTCCTTGTCTCGATGTTTCCCAGGATGTCGCGGTATCCCTTGAGGATGAACTTCTTCGTGTTGTTCCAGAGATTGTTGACGGCGTTGATGTCCCAGTTCTCGAAGTTGTCCATCCGGTCTATTCCCGAATCCATCCAGTTCCACTTCTTCACGAACTCGCGCATCTTCGCGACCTTCTCCGCGGGCTGCGCGGTGCCGTTTTTGCCTTCCGTCACGGAGAGCTTCGGGTCCACCTTCAGGTAGAAGCAGGTCTTGAGGATCTCCGTGGCATGGATGTCGTTCGCCACGGTACCGTAATAGTCGTAGACGTCGTTGAACATTATCACGTACGAGTCGATGCTGTCGATGTCGAGCTTCCCCGCCTGGACGTTCTTCTTGATGCTGTTGCTGATGAAGGGGCTCCCCCCGGAGCCCCGGAGGTACCGCTCCAGGAGCCCCAGCTTGATGATCGATTTGAACGGGTTGCCCAGGGACTTGAGTATCTGGAAGAGGGCCCCGCCCACGAACTCCTCGGCCGGGATGGTATGGAGATTTCCCAGATCCACGAAGCCGTCCATCACCCCGCCCGCGTTCGCCAGCGCCAGCCATTTCTCGTAGGCGGCGTCGCTGGTGTCACCCGGGACGGCCCACCAGAAGGGAATTTTCCCCGCGACCACGATGGAGCTGCGCAGGAACTCCTCCTTGAGAAGCACGCCCAGGGATGAGCCCGCGAAGCCCCCCTCCTCGTCCTCGTCGAAAA
>JAGODF010000231.1 GCA_017998375.1 Spirochaetota bacterium | reverse complement strand
CATCCCAACAACCTCGTGGACCTCTTCGAGGATACAGTCGCTAAATGGGGAAACCGTAACGCCATCGGCACCAAGAACACTGCGACGAAAACACTCGTATGGGCCACTTACCGCGACCTGGCCCTCAGGGTTGACGATCTCGGGAGCGCACTCGCCGCCCTGAAGCTCAAAAAGGGCGATTTCACCGGCGTGATCATCAACAACTCCGTGGAATGGTTCGTCATCGAGCAGGCGGTCCAGGGGCTGGGGGCCGTCTACGTTCCCATGTACGAGAAGGAACTCATGAAGACCTGGCACTATATCGTGAAGGACAGCGCGATGAAGTTTCTCTTCGTCAAGGACCAGGCGCTGTACGACAAGGTAAAGCACTTCAAGAAGGAAATAAAGACCCTGAAGGAGATCTTCATCATCCATGGCGACGGGAAGAACAGCCTGAAGGCCCTGGAGGATGCGGGTACAAAGAAGAAGGTGAAGTCGTACAAGCCGCACTGGTCCGAACCGGCGGAGCTCATCTACACCTCGGGCACCACGGGCGATCCCAAGGGGGTGCTCCTGTCACATGGGAATCTCACCCACTGCTCCCAGGCCGGGTACCACATTTACCCTGAGCTCTGCGAAGAGTCCGTGGCGCTCTCCATACTACCCTGGGCCCACAGCTACGCGCTGAGCGCCGAGCTCCACAATTTCATGCAATTCGGCGGGGCGATAGGACTCATGGAGTCGGTGGATACTCTACTGGAGGACTTCCAGATCGTGCGTCCCACGCACCTGATGTGCGTGCCCCGCGTCTTCAACAAGGTCTACGACGGCATCCAGACCAAGATGAACGAGGAAGGCGGATTGAAGAAAAAACTCTTCGACGCCGCCTGCGCCGAGGCGAAGAAATGCCGGGGCAAGTCTCCGTCGCTGAAACTGAAAGTACTGGACAAGCTCGTCTTTTCCAAGATCCGGGAGCGCTTCGGCGGCAGGATGAAGGGCGCCCTGACGGCCAGCGCCGTGATGAATCCGGAAATCGCCCATTTCTTCCATGATATAGGCATCCCCACCTTCGACTGCTATGGGCTCACGGAAACGTCGCCGGCGGTCACCATGAACTCGCCGCTCAAGGGCAACCTGCTGGGTTCTGTGGGCAAGTTGGTTGAGGACATGCATGTGGTGATCGACAAGTCGCGCTGCGAGGACGCGAGCGACGACGGCGAAGTCCTCATATACGGAGCCCACGTGATGATGGGCTACCACAAGAAACCGAAGGAAACCGCGGCCATCATGCTCAAGAACCGCTGGAACGGTTTCCCGGGCATACGTACGGGCGACCAGGGCAGGATGGACGCCGAGGGGAACCTCTTCATTACCGGACGTTTCAAGGACGAGTACAAGCTCACGAACGGGAAATACGTGCACCCGGAATCGATCGAGACGGATATCAAGCTCCTCCATGGGATACTGAACGCATTCGTGCATGGCGACGGAAAGCCGTACAACGTCGCGGTGGTGGTTCCCGATACGGCCGCCCTGAAGAAGGACCCAGAGATAGGCAAGTGGGCGAAGGGCACGCCGGAAGAGATCGTGGGCAACCGGCAGGTCCAGGAGATGCTCGCCGCGAAGATCCGCGAACACCTGAAAAAGCATTACGGAGGCTATGAGATACCGCAGAAATTCGTCTTCACCGCCGAGGACTTCACGCTGGACAACGGCCTCCTCACCCAGACGATGAAGCTGAAGCGCCGCGAAGCCCTGAAGCGCTACGGGACCGAAATCGAGAAGCTCTACGCCTGATATATACGGCCAGTGTCATCTCTTACCGGCCCCCATGTTCCTCGGATATGGGGGCCGTTTCATGTGTCTGCTACTTTTCCTAAAATTGTCTTGATTTTTCAAGCATCTAAAGCACTATGTGCGGTATATGCGGAATGCGTTCGGTATTATAGGATAGCATATGCCTTAAAAGGAGGTCTGTATTATGAAAATCTTTAACCTGAAATCGATCATCCGCAACGTATTTGGCTTTGTAAATTTCCGAACCATGCAGCTCCTGTTAATGCACTGGCTGCCATGGAGGCGGAAGCGGGTCCTTTTCATATTCGAGGGGAAGAACTACACCTACCGCGAGACCGTCGTCATGGCGCGACGCTACGAGAACTTTTTCCTCTCCCTGAGGATGAAGCTCGTCGACGCGGGGAAGCTCGGGAAGAAGGAGCGCCTCTCCGTCGGCATGTATATGGAAAACACCCCCGAATACGTCTTCGCTTCATTCGCGGCGGGCCTCAGCAATTCAATCCTTTTCGCGATCAACTCCGGTTTCCGGGGCGAGACCCTTTCGAAGATCATCGACCAGGCGAAGATATCACTGCTGATAGTCAACGGCAACTCGGTCGCTGAGGTGGCGCGCGTAATGGACGATGTCACCGTGATCCGGCGCGAAGACGTGCTCTGCGCCGGGAGCGCTGACGAGGCGCGGGCAAGCGGCTTCGGTTCCCTCGATGCAGCGATCGCCGCGGCGGACGCGACGAAAGTTCCCGGCAAGTACCGCGTGCGAATCGATAACTTCAGCCCGGTAATCGTCATCTACACCTCGGGCACCACGGGGCTGCCCAAGGGCGTGCCCTGCACGCACATCAAGCTCGTGGGGGCCGGCGCGGTGGTCCAGGGGGCGGTGAAGCTCACGAAAAAGGACCGGGGCTACATCTCGATGCCGCTCTTCCATTCCAACGCGTGGTACATCGGGATCCTTCCCCAGCTCATCGCGGGTGGAAGCTTCGTGCTCAAGAGAAAGTTCAGCGCCAGCGCCTTCGAGGCCGATATGCTGGAGCACGGCGTCACATTCCTGAACTACGTGGGCCAGCCCCTGCACTACATCATCGACGCCCTGGAAAAGAAGTACGGAAGCGGCGAGGCCGTGGAGAAGGCACTGGCCAAGCACCCGAAGAACCGTTTCCGCGCCGCCTACGGCAACGGGGCCTCCGTCATCGACCGCGTGAAGCTGACCAGGTATCTCGGCATGGAGCACATCTTCGAGATCTACGGTTCCACCGAGGCCGTGATCACCACGGCGAACCGCCCCGGCGACCCGATAGAGAGCGTGGGAGCGGTCCCGAAGTCGGTGGTGATCCTCAACGAGGAGAGAAAGGAGTGCCCGCCCGGCATCGTCGACGCGAACGGGAAGCTCACGAACTACGACGCTGCCGTGGGGGAAATCTGCCGCAAGGTGGGGACCGACAACCTCCGGTTCGACGGCTACTTCGACAACAAGGGCGCCACGAGCCAGAAGTTCCGCAACGGGATGTACCACTCCGGCGACCTTGGCCATGTGCGCCTCGTAAAGGGAAAACGGTATCTATTTTTCAACGGGCGCACCGACGACTGGATCCGCAAGGACGGGGAGAACTTCTCCGCGGAGAACGTCCTCCATTACGCGCAGCAGATCCCCTGCGTGGACATCGCCGTTGCCTACGGCGCCCCGTGCAGCGTCGCGGACGAGCGCGTGATGGTGACGGTCCAACTCAAGCAGGGCGCGTGCTTCGATCCGGACGAGGTGCACGAGTGGCTGATACGGCAGCAGAAGGAAGGAGGCATGGACCCGAAGTGGATGCCGGATTACATCCGCGTCATAGATTCCTTCCCGGTGACTGACACGCAGAAGATCATGGTCCGTCCCTACAAGAAGGAGCACTTCGACATCGAGTGCAATCCGCACATGGTGGTGTATTTTCGGGAACGTGGCGTCGACACATACCAGAAACTCACTCCGGAGAAGTTCGCCAGGATCATCGAAACGTTCAGGAAGAACGGGCGCGAGTCGCTCATCGCCCGGGCGAACTGACGCCCCCCGTTCACAGCACCTCCACGGCGATGAGGGTGATATCGTCGCCGCGGGGGCGCCCTTCCGCGAAACCGTCGATCAGCTCCAGCAGGCCCGCGCAGAATTCCGGCAGTGTTTTCGCGGCGCTTTCGCGGAACTCCCGTATCAGCCTCTCTTCACCGAAAAGCTCGCCCCGGGAATCCATCGCCTCCACGATGCCGTCCGTGTACAGGAGGAGCCTGTCCCCGGGCAGCA
The DNA here is from genome assembly GCA_017998375.1 of Spirochaetota bacterium. Lineage (GTDB taxonomy): Bacteria > Spirochaetota > UBA4802 > UBA4802 > JAGODF01 > JAGODF01. The sequence goes on along the minus strand of JAGODF010000231.1, from coordinate 2,717 downwards.
GTTCCGCCGCGCTTACCTGGTAGGCGTGATCGCCCAGGTCCATTCCCAGCGCCCTGCCCTTCGGCTCTATTTCAAGGACTTCTCCCGTGCGGCGCATTAAAAGCGGCGGGCAGTGGCCGGCGCGGCATGTCAAGAGACGCCGCGCTCCCGGTGCAATCCAGCAGAAGGCCGCCGTGGCGAACATCGCGCAGGCTCCCTTATCCGCGACGAGGCCGTCCAGGGCCGCGAAAAGTCCCGGTCCGTCCTCTCGCGCGTGGTAGTGGAATCCCATCTTGATGATCGACGAGAGGAACGCGCTGGCAATGCCATGGCCGCTCACGTCGGCGATCATGATCCCCAGCCCGCCGTCGTGCTCGATGAAATCATAGTAGTCGCCGCCGACCTTCTCCACGGGCTGGTAGACCGCGTGGATGGCCAGGCCCGGCACCGACGGCACTCCGTCCGGGAGGAGCTTCCGCTGAACGAGCCGCGCCAGCTCAAGGTCGGCCTCGATGATGCGGTTCCTCTCGGCGAGCTTTTCCTCGTTTCGACGGATGACATCCAGCAGGTGCTCCACCTTCCATATCTTGTCGCGGATGATGGAGAATCCTATCCAGAAAAGCGCCCCGATAATCGGCACCAGTGCCAGTCGTCCGGATTGTCCCATGCCCAGTATCGACGAGACGTTGACAATCGCCAGTGACGAGAGCTGCCCCACGACGCTCGCCGCGAGTACGTGCCAGATCCTTTTTTTGACCTGCGGATCTTCCGTTCCGCGATAGCCCCGGAGCATCACCCCGTATCCGGCAATGAAGCTCGAGAGAAGCCACGCGGTGTAGGCTATGTAAGGAGGGTCTCCGGGCCGGTACAGGCGGATTCCGTCGTACCTGACGAGAGCGCTGAATTCCGCGAAAAGCCGCGGCTCCAGGGCTATGACAAGGTACCATGCCGAGATCGCCAGCGGTATCGCGACGAGCGCGCGCTCCCATGTCCGGATTTTGCCGTTCTCGTCGCCGGCGGCCCGCGCGAACCGGTAGAACGTGAGCCCCATGAACGAACCGATCATCGTCTGGAGGATGAGGAGGTGATACAGATATTCGCGGAAGAGATAATAGACGACCGACAGGCTCAGCCAGGCGGTCACGTTCAGGAGGAAGATGGAAAAGAGCCGGTTGACCGGGCTCCGACGGTTGTGGATGTACACCGAGAGCGAGAGCGCCAGGAGAAGGGTCAGCGCCATTATGATGAACAGATCTCTATAAGTGAGCGGCACGTTCATACTGCCCCCGTGTGCCCGCAATGCTAATCTTCCGTAGCGGGATGTCAAGGATGAATCTCACATGAAGAGAGATCTCAGTAACGGCTGCCAGTCGACGACAGCGAATCCCGCCCCGAGTGCGGCGCCCGCGAGCAGGTCGGTGGGATAATGCACTCCCAGGTAATAGCGCGAAAACATCACCGCGAAGGCCCACGGCCCCAGGAATGGCGCCCAGGAGTGCCCGTGGAGCAGACACCCCGCGAACACTGCCATGGACGTCGACGTGTGCGTGGACGGCATGGAATAATCGTTGTGGAGCATGCCGATGACGCGGTGCCCCCCGATCTCCCGGTGGGGACGGGAACGCCGGACGATCCTTTTCAAGACCTGGCCCGCGATGAGAGAGAAGAGCGATCCGGTCATGCAGGCCAGAAAAAGTTCGTGCCGCGGAATGAGGTTCGCGCCTTTCGCGTATGCCGCTATCATGACAGCGGCGACGGGAAACCAGATGAAGCCCGAGCCGGTAAACGAGAGCCCTATCATCAGCGGATTGAGCCAGTGACGCCTGATCTTCGGGAGGAAAAGGATCGCCGCCCTGTCGATCCGCGCGATCCGTGCGCTCACTTCGCCGCCGCGCGGGAAAGCCCGCTAATCCTCGCCCCGCAAGGGTTCATCGCAACTCCTCCGCCACGGCGTCGATGTTCCCCTCCCAGAGGTACGTCCGCGTTTCCCTCACGATGACGCCGCTCAGGAGCAGGAGCGCCACCAGGTTCGGTATCGCCATGAGCATGTTCATCATGTCGGCCATGTCCCATACCATCTGGGGCAACACGACCGATCCGACCATCACCCCGATCACCCAGAGGAGGCGGTACGGGGTGATGGAAACTTTACCGAAGAGGTACTCCACCGCCCGCTCGCCGTAGTAGGACCAGCCGAGGATGGTGGAAAAAACGAAGGTGAAGAGCCCCACCGTGAGCACCAGCGGCCCCACGACCGGGATTTCCGCGAATGCGCGCTTCGTCATCAGCGTTCCCTCGATAGCGCCAAAGTCGTTCGGGTGGAGGATGATGGTGGTCACCAGGACGAGCCCCGTGATGGCGCATACCACCACGGTGTCCCAGAAGGTCCCCGTTGCCGACACCAGCGCCTGCTTCACCGGGTTGCTCGTCTTCGCGGCTGCCGCGACGATGGGTGCCGAGCCCAGTCCCGCCTCGTTGGAGAAAAGCCCCCGGGCGATACCGTACCGCGCCGCCATGATGACCGTCGCCCCGGCGAAGCCGCCCCCCGCGGCGCGCGGCGTGAAGGCCGACTCGACGATGAGCCAAAGCCCCGGGATGATCGCCTCGCGGTTGATGACGAGAATCGCGAGGCACCCGACGACGTACGATATCGCCATGAAAGGCACAAGCACTTCGCAGACCCTGGCGATGGACCGCACCCCGCCGAGTATCACCACGCCCGTGATGACGGTGATGAC
>JAGODF010000230.1 GCA_017998375.1 Spirochaetota bacterium | reverse complement strand
GCCTGGACGGAATCTTCAGGGCCGACGCGGCCCTGTCCCTCTCACGGCTTGACGGAGTGCCGGGGATCCTCGGCGACGCCGGCCCCTGCGGCGAGCTGGCGAGGTACCGCTGGAAGAGGCTCTTCGTCGGTTCGCTTCTTGCGAATGACGTAAAGGGCGCCGGCGTGCTTCTGAATGAAGAGGCGTTCCCGGCCGATATCGAAGGCGGAAAGGAGCGCTTCCAGGCGATGATCTCCTGGTCGCAAAAGAGGTACGATACCATGGCGGACCCGTCACTCGCCCTCTTCGCCGGCGCCGTTCCCGGGCTGGGCTACGCGGTGGCGGGAAACAGGCCAACCGGCGTGGTCGCCCTCATCGTGGTGACGGTGTTTTCGTCCCTCACGGTGGCGGCATTCAGGACAGACAACGCGCCACTGGGGATCGTTCTCGGTTCCGCGGCCACGTTCTTCTACGGCGGCAGCGTACTGGGGGGATATCTCGAGGCGAAGAAGCAGAACAGGCTTGTCCTGGAGGGAATCAGGGAAGGCATCATCGATGACGCGGGCCTGGAGGATGACAGAGACCGGCTCTTTGAACGATACGGTCTCCGGAGGAGGATGCCGTGAGCACGGACTTCATGGCGGAAGCCCTGCGGCTGGCCCTGGCCGGCATGGGACGGACCTCGCCCAATCCTTCCGTGGGTGCCGTCATTGCGCGCGACGGGGTTCTTGTGGCGAAAGGGAGCACCCGGGAGTATGGCGGGGACCACGCAGAAGTGTCGGCCATCAAGGCCGCCGGGGGAAACCTTCGCGGCGCCGAGTTGTTCGTGTCGCTGGAACCGTGCTGCCACCACGGGAAGACGCCGCCCTGCACGGAAGCCATCATCGCAGCGGGGATATCGCGCGTCCACATCCCGCTCCTTGACCCGAACCCGCTGGTGGCGGGGAAGGGCGTGCGGGCACTGCGCGACGCAGGCGTGGAAGTCGTGCTCCGCGGCGACATGGCCCCGGGCGCGGCCGATATCATCCGCCCCTTCAAAAAATATATTCTCAGGAAGCGTCCTTTCACGGTGCTGAAAATGGCCCTCACGCTGGATGGGCGCACCGCCACCGCGGGCGGCGACTCGAAGTGGATATCCAACGACTGGTCGCGGCTGGTGGCGCACCGGCTCCGCTCCCTCTGCGACGCCGTGATCGTAGGAAGCAACACCCTCGCCGTCGACAACCCGTCCCTCACGGTCCGTTTCGGCGACTTCCCCATCGAAGTGCACGAATCTTTCCGCCTTGACGAATTCCGCGTCGAGGGGTACGATAACTATCTGCTCCGCGCCCTGACGGGCCCCGGGGAGGGGGTCTTCGCCCCCCGGGAACCGCTTCGCGTTGCATACGGGCTGCCCGACAAACCGGACCGCGGCTGGAACTTCTTCCGCACCGATAACTATCTGGTCCTGGAACGGGTAGCGCGCCGCGCGGCGCTCCTGGACGGCGGCCCGGCTGCGCGGTGGCTCCGCGACGCATATGACGCAGGGCGGCTGGTCTTTCTGCCCGCCGGCTCACCGGAGGAAACGATCGCCGCCGGCCAGGTGGTGATGGCGCAGCGCGGCGTCATGTTCGCCATGCTGGAAGGGGGAAGCACCCTGGCGGGTAGCTTTCTCGACGCGGGGGAGATCGACCAGTTCATCTTCTGCATCGCGCCGCTCGTGGCGGGCGCGGGGAGGCCGTCGCTGGCGGGCAGGGGAGCGGACAAAATCCGTGACGCGCTCGAGCTGAAGGACATGTCGTCGGCGTGGCTGAAGGGCGATCTCCTGTATGGCGGATACAGGGCATCGTACAATTTCGAATCAATGTGAGGCGCGCGTGTTTACCGGTTTGATAGAGGAAGCGGGAGTGGTGAGAAACGTAGAGCGCGGGCCCGACGGCACGCAGTTCACGATAGGGGCGGAAAAGGTGCTCGACGGCACGCGCATGGGCGACTCGATCGCGGTCAACGGGGCCTGCCTCACCGTCACCGCCCTGGGAAGGGACGCGTTCACCGTCTTCGCCTCCCGCGTGACCTGCGAGGTCACGACCCTCAGCTCATTCTCCCGGGGGCGCCGCGTCCACCTGGAGCGGGCGCTCTCATTTTCATCGCGCCTGGGGGGGCACCTGGTGCAGGGACACGTGGACGGCACGGGCTCCGTGACTGGCGTGAAGAAGGACTCCAGCGGCCTGGAGATAACCATCGCGGCGCCGGAAGAGATCATGAGGCACCTTGTGGCGCGCGGGTCCGTGGCGGTGGACGGGGTCTCGCTCACCGTCGTGTTGCTCACTTCCGGCGGGTTCGTCATCTACCTCATACCTGAGACGCTGAAGAACACCGTGCTCGCGGAGCTGAAGAACGGCGACCATGTCAATATCGAGACCGATATCCTGGCGAAATACGTGGAAAAAATGCTGCGCGGCGAAAAGGACGGCGGTGAAAGGGACGCGTCGCTCATGAAGAAGCTGATGGAGGGTGGATTCGCCTGACCGCGTCACGGGTACCTGTTGAGTATTTCCTCCTGGGTGCATATGGTGAAGAAGCGGTCCAGGTACGCCAGCTTGAAGATGTGCATGATCTCCTTGTCGAGGTCGGTGATCACCAGTTCGATGTCCTTGTTCTTCGCGATGTTCATCGCCTTGATGAGCGATCCGATCCCGGACGAGTCGATATACTTCAGCTCCGACATGTTGAGCGACACGGCCTTCGGTCCCTGGTCGATGATGTCGTTGATAGCCTTCTCGAAGGTTATCACTTCCTCGATGTTGAACCTGCCGTCGATCTTCACGATGACCAGGTTCTGGTTGACCTTCTGTATTTTTATTTCCATTGCGCCTTCAAGTTTCCGGTTCCCGCTTTCCCGATCGAAGGGAAAATATCGCGTCGAGATCAACTTTAGCAGGGGTCAGCGGCAAATCAATCTTTTTTCGGATGTGCGCGGAATAATAGACGGCGTGAATGGCCTCGACCGCGCGATAGCCGTCTTCGCCGGACGATAGGATATCGACCTCCTTCCCCGAAAGCGCGGCCCGCGCCTGACGGTACACCTCGGTGAAGCAGTTCCGCTCCCTCGTTTTCGGGAACGGGACTTCCGCCAGGTCCCGGAAACCTGCGTAGAGGCGGGACTTCCGGCTCCTGTACAGGCGCTGGTATCCGTTGCCGATAACTATCCTCCCGTCGCTGCCGGATATGTCCAGGTCGAACATGAAGTACCGCCGGTTTCCCCCGGCCTCCAGGAATACGTCGACGCCGGAGCGGGTCCGCAACCAGGCGACGGCCCTGTCTTCGTAGCCGATCTTCCTGCCCCGCCGCTCGAATTCCCCGCTGACGCTTTCTATCTCCCCAAAAAAATAGCGGATGATGTCCACCATGTGCGTCCCGTCGTGCATAAGCGGGCCGCCGCCTTCGCCGATTGTCGATTTCCCCCGGTAACCCGACGAGAGGATCGACGCGCGGACCGACCTGACCTCGCCTATCGTCCCGCCCGCGATGAGATCCCTGACTTTTCGGTAGCGGTGGTCGTAGCGACGCTCGTGGTTGACGATGAGCCTGGTGCCGCTTTTTTTGCAGGCTCTGAGCAGGGCACCAGCATGCGCCAGGTTGTGGGCCATCGGTTTTTCGCAGACGATCACGCGGGCGCCGGCGGCGCAGGCGCGGATTCCTATTTCCGCGTGGCTTCCGGTCCAGGTGGCGATGATTACGAGCGGCGGTTTTTCCCTGCCGAGAAGTTCGCGGAAGTCGGTGTAAAGAGACTGCGGGGCGATACCGGCACGGCGGCCGAAGTTCACGAGCCTCGCCCCGTCGATGTCGCAGGCGCTCCCCGCGCGGAGGCCCGCGGCGGTGAGCCCGCCGTAGTGCGTGCAGGGCTTGTAGCGGAGAGGATCGTTTTCCAGCAGGACACCGATGCGGCCGCAGCCGATGAGGGCGGCGCCTTTCCGGGCGTCAGAGCACGGGGAAGTACTCATTTATTTCGTAGTCGGTGATGTACGCGTTGTATTTTTCTATTTCCAGAATCTTGTTCTCGACAATCCGGTCCACCACGAAGTCACCGAGCGTCTCGCGCATGAGAGCGCTCTTGTCCAGGTGCTGGACCGCTTCGTTCAGGTCGGCGGGCACGGGGACCAATCCCATCTTCTGGATGTCGCGGCGCGACCGCAGGGGCTGGCGGAGTTCCACGGGGTCCGGGAGCTCGTACTGTTCGTCGATGCCCTTCAATCCGCTGGCGAGGATGGCGGAGAACACCAGGTAGGGATTGATGGCGGAATCCGGGTTGCGGAGCTCGATCCTCGCGGAGCTGCTCTTGTCCTCCCTGCACTGGGGCACCCTCACCAGGTCGGTGTAGTCGCCGTAGCCCCAGGAGATGTGCGTGGGCGACTCGAAACCGAAGATGAGGCGCTTGTAGGAGTTGACCCACTGGTTCGTGATTGCGAAAAACTCGTTGCAGTGTTTCAGGAGCCCCGCGATGAAATACTTAGCGTTTTTGGAGAGGTGGTGGGGGTCCTTTTTGTCGAAAAAGATGTTCGACTCCCCCTTGAAGAGCGACATGTGTATGTGCATGCCGGAACCGTTCTGGTCCGCCATCGGTTTCGGCATGAAGGTGGTGTAGATGCCGTTGCGGTGGCCTATTTCCTTCGCCACGTGCTTGAACGACATGATGTTGTCCGCGGTGGCCAGGGCGTCCTCGTGCCGCAGGTCTATCTCGTGCTGGCTGTAGGCGCCCTCGTGGTGGGATGATATCACGCCTATGCCCATCTCCTCCAGGTTCAGAACCATCTGACGGCGGAAATCGGTGGCCACGTCGAGGGGAGTCAGGTCGTAATAGCCGCCGCGGTCGAGGATCTCCGGGGTCTGGGAATTCTTGAAGAAGAAGAACTCTATCTCGGGGCCCGTGTAAAAGGTGAACTGCTTCTCGGCGGCCCGCTCGAGATTCCTTTTCAGGACGTACCGGGAATCGCCCTCGTATCGTTTTCCGTCGGAACTGTAGATATCGCAGAACATCCTGGCGACGGAATCCTCTTTTGGGCGCCAGGGGAGTATCTTGAATGTGGAGGGATCGGGCAAGGCTATGGCTTCCCTTTCCGCGGAGCGGATGAAGCCCAGCGTGGTGGAGCCGTCGAAGCGAACGCCCTCTGCAAGGGCGTCCTCCAGCTCCTCAATGGTGATCGCGTAGCTCTTCAGGAACCCCAGGATGTCGGTGAACCAGAGCCGTATGAATTTCACGTTGTTGCTGCGGGCCAGCTTGAGAACGAATTCCCTGTCTTCTCCCATCTTCTACCGTAGACCGTTTTTCCGTATACCGTGAATTTTCGCCGCCTTTTCCACCGCCCGGCTGTATTCTTCGGTAGAAATACGCCCTCCGGTCATTTCCTCGTGCAGCAGCCTTAACAGGAGATATAGCATGACGCACCTCCATAATGACACGCTACTGCATGTATCGGCAGAAAAAGGGTGACAGTGTAGAAATAAGAGTACCTGGAAAGCTGAATGTCAAGGCGTTTTTGGGGATGATACGAAGCTTTTTGCTCCCCGGGGTTTCAGGAAAAACTCAGGAAAAGCAGGAGGATGAAGATGATGAGTATGATGACGAACAGCCCGATGATGATGTAGGATGACGTGGACATGCCCTTTCCGGGCTGGGTTTCCGCGACCGGTGTCTTTTTTAACACTTTTTTCCCATCGACCTTCGTAACCTGGGGCCCATCGGTGAGTGGATCGTAAATACGCAGCTTGACCTGTTTTTCACTCTCCGAGCATTTTCCGTAAATGCCGGGGCCTATCTGCATGAGAATGTCCACCGGCGCGTTCTTCCCCCCGGACTTGATGTCGATGATTTCGCAGGGTATGGGCTTGAGGCCGCCGTCGGTCCTGAGGTCCATGAGGTCGATGAAGTAGTTTGCACGATCGGAGTTGGGCACGATGCGCGCCATGATCTTGTCGCCGATTTTCAGCTCGTACAGAGGCTTGCCCTTGACCGGGGAGAGGATCGGTTCCACGGGAAGGATCGCGGAGCCGTCCTCCACGGGGCTCTTGTCCCCCGGGACCTGGGCCTTGGAGCGCTTTTCCTTGGTTTCCTTGAACTCGTCGGGGGTCACTTCCTGGATCCCGATCTCGATGACCAGGTTCTTGTCGTGGATTATCCTGTTGATGGCGTCGTATATCAGCACTTCCGCGTTGTCGTAGTCGTAATTGTTCAGGTATTCGTACAGCTGGGTTTTCAGGTTTTCGTCCTTGGCGATGGCGTTGATATTGTCCATCAGGGAGCTGGTCATGCTGTTATTGAAGCTTCCCTTCCACTTGATGTCGAGGATCGACTCCTCGAACATCTCCCACCCGACGTGGGGTTCTATGTCGTAAATGCTGGAATAGGTGGATACAACCGCGTTGTAACTGTCGAGGTCCTGGTTCCTGTTGTAGATGACAAGGAGGATCCCGTAAAGGCTCAAAGAATTCGACTTGAACCGCGCTTTCAGTATGATAATGCTGTCTTCCACGGAAATGGGCCTTTACCGATTCTCAAAAGTGATGTGTGAACGGCATCCTCGTATGTGTGTATCTTTCCCGATGCCGGCGGGGGAAGTCCTGGGTGCCGCCCGCACCATAATATTTCGACTGAAAAGATATAAATGTCAAGATAAAAATTGGCATTAAGTGACTATTTACTGGCGGTAAATGAACGATTGTGCCGGCGGGTGGCTGGATACCGGGGTACGGCAATAAAGTGGGAGGGGAACTCGTGAAATGGTTGCCTTTTAATCAAATGGGTCGATTAATAAAACATACGGATGAATGATTGACGTTGAATGTGCGATTAATCATGAGTATATTTTAAATA
>JAGODF010000229.1 GCA_017998375.1 Spirochaetota bacterium | reverse complement strand
CACCGGCGAGCAGCGCGCCGTCCACGACGCGATCCTGGAAGCGCGTGATGCCGGGAAACTGCTCCACCTGGTGCACGGCATCACCGGCAGCGGCAAAACGGAGCTCTATATCACCCTGGCCCGGCGGCTCATGGACCAGGGGCTCTCGGTGATATACTGCGTGCCGGAGATCTCGCTCTCGTCACAGATCTACGAGCGGCTCCACGCTGTCTTCGGGCAGGAGCTCGTCATTTATCACAGCGGGCTCACGGCCCCGCAGCGCCTCCATGCCTGGAAACGCTTCTACGAAGGCGGGGCGCGGATAGTCGTGGGGACGCGGTCGGCGATCTTCATGCAGTGCCCCCGCCTGGGAATGATGATCATCGACGAGGAGCACGACGGCTCCTACAAGGAGCACAGCACGCCCCGCTACAACGCGCGCCGCGTGGCCCTCTGGCGCTCGCGCTCGGAGAACGCTCTTCTGGTCCTCGGATCCGCGACGCCCTCCGTGGAAACCCTCTACGCTGCCGGGCGCGGCGTCTTCGCGATGCACCGCCTTGCGGAGCGCTTCGGCGGCGCGGCGCTCCCGGAGATCGAGATTGTGAAACTGCGCGGGGCGAAAAAACCGGGACTGCTTCTGTCAAACACTCTCAAGGTCGCCGCAAAGCGTGCCCTGGACCGGAAGGAGCAGGTCATTCTCCTCCTGAATCGCCGCGGGTTCGCGCCGGTGGTTCTGTGCGAGAGCTGCGGGGCGACGGTATCGTGCCCCCAGTGCGATATAAGCCTCAACCTCCACCGCGACGGGCGGCTCCTCTGCCACTACTGCGGCTACACCCGTCCGGTAAAAACCGAATGCGCGGCATGCGGCGCGAAGACGCTCGTCAACCTGGGAAGCGGGACCCAGCGCATGGAAGAGACGGTGGTGGACACATTCAGGGACGCGAAGATTTTCCGCCTGGACCAGGACAGCTCGCGAAAGAAGGGGGCGTCCTACGACCTGCTGGAAAAGATGAAGGGGGGCGATATCGACGTCCTCCTGGGCACGCAGATGGTCGCCAAGGGTTTCGATTTCCCCAACGTGTCCGTGGTGGGCGTCCTCCTGGCGGATATCGGCATCAACATGCCCGACTTCCGCGCCGCCGAGCGGGTCTTCGCGCTCCTCACGCAGGTGGCGGGGCGCTGCGGCCGCGGCGACAAGCCCGGGAGGGTGATAGTGCAGACGGTGAACGACGAGCACCCGCTTTTTGCCTTCCTGAAAAACCACGATTACGAAGGATTCTATCGCGGTGAGATCGAGTCGCGCCGGGCCCTCCGCTATCCGCCGTTCACACGCATCGCCAGGCTGCTGGTCCGCGGAGTTTCGGAACCGCGGGTTGCCGAAACAACGGGCCTCCTCGCCACGGAACTGCGCCGCCTGGCCGCGGATTCCCACTCGGCGGCGGAGATACTGGGGCCGTCGCAGGCGCCCCTGGCGAAGATTTCAAACAACTACAGGTGGCATATCATCGTCAAGTCTTCAGACATGGACGGGGCGCGCGATATCATCCGCCGCGCGAGGGACTCTGTCCAGGCGAGGGACGTCTACCTGGAAATAGACATGGACCCGTTCGATATGATGTAAGGATTTATCAGGCGAATTTTTTATGATTTCCCCCCTAAAAAAAATCAATTTCCCGGCACGCGCCATCGTACGTATGAGTGGAAAACGCTTCGCGGAGGGGAATTGCAATGGTTGCAACGACTGTTAACCTGCCGGTTGATATTAAAGCCAGGCTAGAGGGCGCGGCGGCCGGAACCGGCCGCTCAAGATCGTGGCTGATAGCCAATGTGGTGAAACAGCTCGTGAAGCGGCCCGGGGACATGGTCCGGTTTTCCGGGGGTGTTCAGTATCAGGATGAGGCGGATGAGGGCTCCTGGCGGACAGTGCATGTTTCTTTTCAGGAGAGGGATTACAATCTGTTCGTTGACTCGAGGAAATTTTGCAGGAGGTCTGTGTCGCTTCTTGTTTCTATAGCGATTGTGCGCTTTCTGGATTTGCTGGTAATCCGGTTACTCAATGGTGAATATGATGAGGAGGCCGATAACTATCCCTTACAATCATACGCAATTGTTCAGGAATTTGTCGGGAAGGCGATTTGCTGGAAAATTTTCTGGGGAATACCCGAAAACCCGGAAAAATACCTCACCCCAAACACCTGAACCACCCCCGAATCACTCGACCTTCTCCCGGAGCACGATCCTCTTCCCCCCGATGTGCAGGAGGAAAGTGTCGTCACTTTCCTCCAGGCGCTCCAGGACCTGAAACGACGGCGAGCGCGTGAACTTCGCCGGCATTCGCCCATCCTCGACGCGGCAATAAAGGCAGTTGTTGGGTTTCACATAGATTGAGTCGATATCAAGCTTTTCCTCTCCCCGTGACCTTAGCATGATGAAAACCTCCTCGAAGTCGCCGAAACCCTCGAAGCGCACGCCGGTGACGAAGACCGGCGCGTCCTCGACCACTATCGGATACACGAAATCCGCGTAATGGATCACGTACCGCCCGTCGCGGGTGATATCCACCGATTTGTTGAAGAAGTCGATAATCCGCTCGTTCGTGAAGGGCGCGCCGTTGTGAAACCAGTTCCCCTCCGCGTCCAGGCGTATCTCGTCGATAGCCTCTCCCGATTCGAGGAGCTTCTGTATCTCTTCAGGTATTTCCGGATAGGTATCGCTCATGGCGGGCCGGCTCACACGCGCATCATCGGGTCGGTGAGCTTCTGGTGCTCCTCCATCGCGTAGCGGTCGGTCATGCCGGCGATGTAATCGGCGATGGTGCGCTTCAGGCCGTCGCTCCCGATGCGCGAGCGGTAGGCGTCGGGCAGCGCGTCCGGGTGTTCACAGTAGATGCCGAAGAGCTCCTCTATCACCCTCTCCGCCTTGATCCCCATGCGCACCACGCGGTAATGGCGGTACAGGTTCTTCATGAGATGGCGCTTCAGCTCATCGCTCATCGCGGCTATCTCGCCGCTGAAACCGACGGGTTTTTCCACACAGCGCCGCACCTCGTCGTACGACGACAGCCCCAGTCGCACCACGCTCTGTTCCGTCGTGGCAATGAGGTCGGTCACGAGGAGGTTGATAATCGTGCGGATGATCCTGCTCACTGCGAGTTTCCCGGACCCGCGCGGCATATCGGCCATCCCCGCCGCCTTCATGGCGTGCCGCCACAGCGCGAGGCCCGCCACTCCTTCACGGTCCAGCATGCCCGACGAGAGCCCGTCGTCCAGGTCGTGGTTGTTGTAGGCGATCTCGTCGGCGAAGTCGATTATCTGAGCCTCCAGTCCCGGCCTCTCCCCCGGCGCGAAGTCCGACACCTCGGGATGGTCGTAGCTCGTGGAGTGCTTGATGATGCCCTCCCGCGTCTCCCAGGTCAGGTTGAGCCCCGGGAAATCCTGGTAGCGTTCCTCCAGCATATCCACCACGCGCAGGCTCTGCCTGTTGTGCTCGAAGCCGCCGTCTTCCTTCAGGAGGCCGTTGAGCACCGTTTCACCCGTGTGCCCGAACGGAGTGTGGCCAAGGTCGTGGGCCAGGGCAATACCCTCCGCCAGGTCCTCGTTGAGGCGCAATGCCCGCGCGATGGAACGCGCGATCTGCGCAACCTCGATGGTGTGGGTGAGCCGCGTGCGGTAGTGGTCGCCCTCGTGGTTCACAAACACCTGGGTTTTGTACTCCAATCGACGGAAGGCGCGGCAGTGGATGATGCGTTCGCGGTCGCGCTGGAACTCCGCGCGGTAGGGATGCGGCTCCTCGGGGTACTGTCTGCCTCGCGTGTACTTGGAACGGGCCGCCAGGGGAGAAAGAAGATGGTCCTCGTTGTCGTGGAGGTACTCCCGGTCTATTTTCCTGCGCTGGGCCATGTCACCTGTCTTCCAGGTGACGCTCGTAGGCCTGCGATGCCGTCTGCCGGTTCACCCTGATCTCCTCGTTCGACGGGTCCTCTTCCACGCCGCGGTTGAATGCCTGGAGGGCCTTGCGGAAGTTGCCGTTCCTGTAGTAGCTCATGCCGATATAGTTGTAGGCGTCGGCGACGCGCGCGGAATCGCGGGAGGCGCGCACCACCTGGTAGAACGTGTCTATCGCCTTGTCGGCCATTTCCTTCCGGTAGTAGATGACACCCAGGGAATGGAGCGCCTCGGGATCGCCGGGTTTCATAAGGAGCGCCTTCTGCGCGTAATTCATCGATTCCTCAAGCCCCTTCTCGCCGGGGACCTTCTTCGACGTGAGGATCGCGAGGTTCACGTAGGCCTTCCGCGCCAGGTCGTTCCCCTCGTTGATCTCCAGCACCTTCTTGTACTCGCCTATGGCGAAGTCCACCAGGTTCTTCTTGTAGTAGACCGCCCCCAGGTTGAAGTGCGCGTCCTGCACGTTGGGCCAGCGCCGCAGCACCCGCTGGTACTCGTCCATCGCCAGGTCGTAGTGCTTCTTCTCGTAATAGTAATCGGCTATCGCCATGAGCGGGCGCGGGCTGTCGGGATTGAGCTCCGACGACTTCTTCCACACCTCGATCGCCAGCTCCGGCCTACCTGCGTGCTTGTAGGCGATGCCCAGGTTGTAGAGCGCCGCGTCGTCCTTGGGGCTGATAGTCAGGGCCTTCTTGTACGAGTCTATCGCCTCCTCGTAGCGCTGGGCGTCATCCATGATGTTGCCCATGTTGATATAGGCGATGCGCGCGTTCTCCGACGCCGGCTCCATCGCCGTGATTTTCCGGTAATGATCGTAGGCGCTGTCCAGCTCGCCCTTCTCGTAGTAGATTTCCGCGATCCGGGACAGGACCCGCGCGTCGCGGTTGTTCACGGCGCCGAGCTTGTTGTAAACGTCCAGGCTCTTATCATACTCCTTGAGGGAGAAGTACGCCTCGCCCAGCCCTTCCAGCACCTTCGCGTCGTTCTTAGCCAGCTCCTGGGCCTTGAGGAACTCGCCCAGGGCGCGCTCCTTGTCGTTGCGCTTCAGGTGCACCAGCCCCAGGTTGTAGCGGTCCACCGGGTCCGTCGGGTCCACGGCGATCGCCATCTTCAGATATTTCTCCGCCATGTCATGGTCCTGCATGGTGGAGAACATGGAGCCGAGCTTGGAGTACGACATGTGGGCCACCTTGCCCAGCTTGTCGGCGTCGCCCGCCTTCTTGAAGTACTCCATGGCGGACACCCTGTCGCCGCCGCGCAAAAGCGAAACACCCATGTTGTAGAGCGCAGACGCGTTCTCCGGGTCGCGTGAGAGTGCGTCCTGGTATATCCGTTTCGCGTCACCGTATTTTTTCTGCTCGAAGAGGATGTTGCCGTAGAGCACCCGGTTCTTCGTGTTCTGCGGGTCCAGGCTTATGGCGCGCTCTATCGCATCCTGGGCCGCGGGGTAGTCCTTTCTGTGACGCTGCGCGATGGAGAGGTTCCGGTAGATGAGCGGGTCCCTCCCGTTGAAGCGGATGGCCCGGTTGTAGTAGTCGATAGCCTCGTCGGTCTTGCCCTTCTCGTCGGCCATGATTCCCAGGAACGTGAGGGCCACCGCCTTGTCGGAATCGGGGGCCGCGGACTCGACCACCTCCTTGAACTCCGCTGCCGCGTCGTTCAGGTATCCCTTGTAGTAGCTTTCCTTGCCGCGGCGCAGGTGTATGTTCTCGGAGGCAGTCTCCGGTATCAGGCGCTTCTCGTCGTCGTAGTGCACCCGCTCGCCTTCCTGGCCCAGAAAACTTGAAGGCCTGTTGACAAACTTCGTGACGAGGAATATCCCCGCCACCACCACGGCCAGGAGTCCCGCGGACACCAGGAGCGTCTTTTTATGCTGCAGCACACTCCCTATTCCCGGGAAGGATTTCCCCTCCTCGTCGATGGAACTGATCCTGTTCTGCCGGAGCTCCTCCGCGCCGCTATCGCGGTCCGCGTTCTCCGGGACGATGGAAAACCTGCTTTTCTTTTCGGGATTCACCGCGCCGTCAGCCCTCCTTTTTGCAGTCTTCCCGCCTCACGGCGTCGAGGATGCCGTTGATGAACTGCCCCGAGCTTTCTCCGCCAAATATCTTGCCGAGCTCTATCCCCTCGTTGATGGTGACCGCCGGGGGAATGTCCGGATAATAGAGCATCTCGCAGATGCAGAGCCGCAGGATCGATTTATCGACCGCGGTGAGCCTCTCGAAGCTCCAGTTTTTCGAATGTTTTATTATCAGCGCGTCGATGTCGTCGATGTGGGAAATTGAATCGCGGATCAGGGAGATGGCGAAGTCCCGTATATCGCCCGATACCGCCCTGTCCACCCAGGACAGCGAGACAAGTTCCTCCGGGTCCCGCCGCACGGTCTCGTGCATGTAGAGCGCCTGAAGCACGTATTCACGCGCCTTTCTTCTGTGTCCCATCAGGATAACTGTCGGTACAGGTTCGCCATCTCTATCGCGGACATCGCCGCGTCGAAGCCCTTGTTACCGGATTTCGTCCCCGCCCTCTCAACCGCCTGCTCGATGGTGTCGGTGGTGAGCACGCCGTAGATCACCGGGATCCCCGCGGCGAGCCCCACCTGGGCCACGCCCTTGGAGACCTCGGCGGCCACGTAATCGAAGTGCGGCGTGGCGCCCCGGATCACCGCCCCCAGGCAGATGACGGCGTCGAACTTCTTCATCTCCACCAGGCGCTTCACCGCGGAGGGAATCTCGAAGGAGCCGGGCACCCAGACCACGGTGATGTCCTCGTCGCGGGCGTTGTTCCTCTTGAGGCAGTCCACCGCGCCGCCCAGGAGCTTGCCCGTGATAAACTCGTTGAACCGGGAGAGCACCACGGCGATCTTCAGGCCCGTCGCGTCCAGCTTTCCTTCGTACACGTTCATCG
>JAGODF010000228.1 GCA_017998375.1 Spirochaetota bacterium | reverse complement strand
CCACGCGAGGAACACCGGGCTGTTCGACATCATGTTGCTGTTGATTTCCCTCGCGATGTCGGGAGCCCGCCGCGTGTCGGAGATCTCCGCCGCCTCCTCCGCAGAGCGGACCGTGATGGTCTCGCTCGACTCGTCCACCAGCACCACCTGCGCCGCCGGATACCGGTTCTTGATGATGAGGATGTCCGCCCTGGTGATGGAGGTGTCCACTATCAGGTACGCGGGCTTGAGACCCGTCTCCAGTTCCCTCACGAAGGCGGCGACATTCGAGATACGGTGAAGTTTCACCGGTATCAGGTCCAGGCTGGGGCCTATGTGGATGAAGAGGTACCGGTTTTTTTTCGCGTCCCTCCATGAAAAGGGGATGAGGACCTTCTCCTTGAACACCTTTAGGAAGGTGAAATCCGCCCGGCGGTCGGTTTTCGGCAGTATGAAACCGTCCCCGATGAACACGATGGTGGGAATCTCGTGGAGGATCTTCGTCCTGCTCTCGTCGGCGTAGATGGAGCCGCCCTTCTGGTCGAAGGCCAGAAACCGGGACTTGTCCACCAGCACCTTGATGGTGATCCCTTTCGGCGTTTTTTCCTCGAAGACCGTCTCCATGTACATACTGATAGCCATCCACGCGTTATTTTTCAACAACATAATCTCCCTCCCACCGAAAAAGCTGATTGCGGGAACGGCATCCCCCCGCGTCCGCCCTAAAGAAATAATTGACAAAAACGGCGAAACACGGGTACGCTTATCGCTGAAGCGGGATCAAGGGCGGTTTTCAGCCCGTGTATCGCCGTCCCGCCCTATGTACGATTCCGGCGCGCCGGACATTAAATTTTTTTTCAAAATATTCCCTTTTTCGGACCATCAACCATGAAAATAGCGATCGGATCGGACCACGCGGGACTGAGGCTCAGGAAGATACTCGTCAGGGCGATACAGGGCGTCGAGTTCATCGACGTGGGTACGGACTCCGAGGAGTCCTGCGACTACCCCGACTACATATCCCAGGTGGCCCTGCACGTGAAGTCCGGGAAGGCGGAAGCCGGTATCGCCCTGTGCGGCACGGGAATAGGCGCCTCCATCGTCGCGAACAAGTTCGACGGGATCCGCGCCGCCCTCTGCACCAACTGCTTCATGGCGGAGATGGCCAAGCGCCACAACAACGCCAACGTCCTGGTGATAGGCGCCCGCGTGGTGGGCGACGACCTGGCGGTGCGCATTGTGGAGAGCTGGCTCGGCGCGGAGTACGAGGGCGGGCGGCACCAGCGCCGCCTCGACAAGATCGCCGCCATCGAGCGGAACGGGTGACTCATGAAGAGAGGCCGCTTCGCCATCATCCTCCTCCTTCCCCTGCTGGCCTATCCCGCGGCGAGGGTCCACGAAACGATCCGCTTCTCCCCGGACGGGCTGGAGCTCCTGAACGTGAAGAAAACCGCCGGCGCGAACGGCGCTCCCGTCTACTCGGTGGATGATATCACCTACTCCGCGAACGACGTGCCGCATGTCACCGACCTGGCGCTTTCCTTCAACGGCGCTCCCGACGGCCTGGTCCGCGACGACGCCGGGCACTACCCCGTCAGGTACGCGGTCTTCTCGCGCGAAAAGGGCAAGGGCGTCCACGGCGGCGGCGCGGCCCGCTTCTCCATGGCCGGTGACCGCGTGGAACTGGAAACGGCGGATAACCTCTGGCTCACGGAATGCCGCGACCTGGGCTCCTTCACCATCGAGTTCCGCGTGAAGCCCGCCGCGACCGGCGGGAACCAGGTCATCTTCCAGCGGGTGGGGCTCCTCTCCGGGACGAAGAACGGCATCGAAATACTCCTGGTGAACGGGCGGATCTCCGCGCGGCTCCACGGCCTCTTCAAAAACACGCGGGGGCATCCGGTGGACGCGCACCTGAACCGGGGGGCGGTGCTGCGCATGAACCGGTGGCACCACTTCATGCTGACCTACGACCGCCTCTCGGGGAGGCTCGCGCGCTACACCAACGGCGCCGAGGACGAGGTCCTCTATCTCACGGAGACCCGGGAGCCCTACGTGAACGTCTACGAGCCGGCGTTTTACTGCAATGACCGCCCCATCGCCGTCATCGGGAAGGATTTCTACGGGGCCATCGACGAGTTCCGCATCGCCCACCTGGACTACCGCGATCTGAAGAAGGAGACCGCGCTGGCCTACAGCCGCTACAAGAAGCTCGGCGAGACAGGCAGGAAGCCCGTCAACCGGGAGGGCGTGATCACCAGCCCGGTCAGCGCGCTCCCGTACACCGGGACGATGGTGACCAACTTCACCTGGGACGAGACCCTGCGCCGCGACACCTTCATCTGGATGGAGTTTCGCATTGCCGACCGTCTCTTTTCGCGCGACGATGAATCGCCCCGCTGGTACCGCGTGAGCCGCGGCCAGAGGAACATCTACATGAAGAAAACCGCCGACGGCGACTTCCTCCGCGGCAAATACTGCCAGTGGCGCGCCCACCTGGTCCCGTCCCCCGACGGAAAACATTCGCCGCTTTTCGGCGGCGCCGAGATGACCTACCAGAACGACCTCCCGCCGCGCGCCCCCTCGAACCTGGAGGCGGCGGGAATCGGCGACCGCAGGGTGCGCCTGCGCTGGAAGAAGAACATGGAAAGCGACGTGCTGGGGTACCGCGTCTACTACGGCGTCCAGCGCGGCAAGTACGACGGGGTGATAACGTTCATGAACGGGAAGCGCATCCCCGCGGAAGGGCAGGCGAAGGGCGGGGCGATAGAGGTGGAGCTGGACAACACGATCATCGCGGAGAACAAAAAGCTCGACGCCACATCCGTCCTGCACTACCCGGTGCTGAAAAACACCGTGCTCTACTTCTTTTCCGTAAGCGCCTACGACAACTACAAGCCCGGCACGCCGTTCAACCACGAGTCCGAGCCCTCGCGGGAAGTATCGGCCAGGCCCTACGCCGGCTCCGAGATCGAGTGATGCCATGCGCGGGAACGCCATCTTCCATATCGCCGTGGCGCTCCTTCTCCTCGCCCCGGGCATCCACGCCGCCGCGGGCGCCGCGGGCCTGATTACAAGCCCCACGTCGGAGCAGACGATCTTCCTCGCCGCGTTCACCACACTCCCCGCGACGGCCCTCATCATCATCCACCACCTGAGGCGCGCCCGCGGGGCGGAGCCTCCTGCCGAAAGCGCCGGCGAGATCGCCTGGATGAAGCTCTTCTACGAGAAGACCGACGAGATCATCCTGGTACTCAACGAGTTCGCGCAGGTGCTGTCGTTCAACCAGGCCCTGACGCGGACGCTCATGTACAACCGGGAGGACATCATCGGCAAGCCGTTCCGCCACCTGATACACAACGACTACTACGCCAACACCAGGATGAACGAGAAGATCCTCACCCGGTTGAAGGAGGTCTTCTCCGGCAACGAGACGAGCATCATCTGCTCCTTCAGGAAGATGGACGACAACGAGCCCATCTCCATCTCCCTCCGGATGATACCCGTGATGAAGGGGAGCGAGCTGTGCAACATCCTCATCATCGGCGGGGCGATGCACTCCGACACGCTGACGAAGAACTACCTCGTGCGGGAATCGAGCAACTACGTTCTGGACAACAACCTCTCGCAGATATTCCTGCTCTGCCACCGCCTCACCCGGAACCTCGAGGACAGGCTTTCGAAAAACGTCATCCTGATGGCGCAGATCGCCCTCCAGGAGGTTCTGATGAACTCCATAGAGCACGGGAATCTGGAGATAGATTACGAGAAAAAGACCTCCCTCAAGCTGCAAAAGGGCAACTACTGGGAAATCCTCGTCAGTGAGTGCAACCAGGAATATTTCACCACGAGGAAAATACACGTCTCCTATTACATGGACCGCGACAGGGTCGAGTACACGATCCGTGACGAGGGCAAGGGCTTCGACTGGCGCCGCTACATGGCGACGGAACGGGAAGTCATAGAGCAGGGCCTTCTGACGGACTTCCACGGCGTGGGCCTCCAGATAGTGAAGAACGTGTTCGACATACGGTTCAACGAAGCCGGAAACGAGATCACCCTCACGAGGAGCCTCTCCGCGCTGGTGTGACATGGAAAAGAAATACCGCAATCCCGTCCCCACGGTGGACATCATCATCCAGGTGAACGGCGATCCGGGGAGGATCGTGCTCATCGAGCGGAAAAACGATCCCCCGGGCTGGGCGCTTCCCGGCGGCTTCGTGGACTACGGCGAGTCCCTGGAGGACGCGGCCGTCCGCGAGGCGCTGGAGGAAACCTCGCTCCGGGTTACCCTCCTCCGCCAGTTCCACACCTACTCCGATCCCCGACGCGACCCGCGGCAGCACACCGTGTCGACGGTATTCGTCGCCCGGGCCGAGGGCGTCCCGAGGGGCGCCGACGACGCGAAGCGCGCCATGGTCTGCGGCGTGCGCGACCTTCCCGGGAACATGGCCTTCGATCACGCGGGGATAATCGGCGACTACGCGGACGGGCGCTACTAAACCACAGGCACCGGGGGCACCGCATGGAAATATCTGGCATACTGCTCAAGATGACGGGAGCGGCCATCAACGCGATCATGAAGACCACCAACGCGTCGATCCGCACCCACGGCGAGGAGAACATCCCCCGGGAGCCGGTGCTGTACGTCATCAACCACTTCACGCGCATGGAGACCTTCTTCCTCCCCTACATCCTGAACAAGCTCACCGGGAAGGTGGTTCTCTCCCTCGCCCACGAGTCTTTCTTCGGCGGCGGTTTCGGGCGATACCTCAACAAGATCGGGGCGATATCAACCAACGACGCGGACCGGTTCAAGATCATGGCGGCGAATCTCCTCACCGGCGAGATGGCCTGCCTCATCTATCCCGAGGGGCAGATGATCAAGGACAAGAAGATCGTCGAGAAGGGCAAGTTCATGATCTACAATGTGGGGATGCGGCGCCCGCCCCACACCGGCGCGGCGCTCCTGGCCCTGCGGTCCGAATTCTTCCGCCGGAAGATGCTCTACTACCGGGAGACCGGCTACACCCGGGGCCTCAACCAGTACCGCGACTTCTTCGGGCTCAAGGAACCGGCCATCGACACGGCCATGAAGAGGGAGACCTGCGTGGTGCCGGTCAACATCACCTATTTCCCCATCCGCGCCCGAAACAACGTCCTCAACAGGATGGCGCGCCGTTTCGTCGAGAACGTGCCCGAGCGGCTCGAGGAGGAGCTCGCCGTCGAGGGGGCGATGATCATCGACGGGGTCGATATCGACATCAACTTCGGGGCCCCCATCCACATGGGCGAGTACATGGATTCCAGGAGGATGCTGAAGCACATCCGCAACGAGAAGCCGTACCTCTTCGACGAGGACATGAAGCGCGACCTCCCCATGAAGGGAGAGGCCCTGCGCCTGATGTACCGCTACATGAACTCGATCTACGGCATGACCACGGTGAACCACGACCACATCTTCTCCTACATGCTGACGCGCTACCGCAAAAACCGTATCCGCGAAAGCGACTTCAAGAACCGCTCCTACCTGGCGATCGACCACCTGCGCGACGTGGACATCGAATCGCACCACTCGAGCCTCAAGTTCCGCCAGGGCTTCCTCCTCTCCGACGACGAGCACGACCGCTACGAGAGCTTCATCCAGGCCGCGAAATCCGACGGCGTGATAACCGTGGAGGACGGCTGGATAACCAGGAACCGCGAGCGGTTCTCCCGGCCCTACGAGTTCCACACCATCAGGGCGGACAACGTGGTGGAGGTGCTCCGCAACGAGATAGAGCCCATGCCCGACCTCGTGAAGTCGTTCAACAGGATCATGCTGCTGCCGGAGTTCATGGTGCGGCGCGCCGTACGGAAGAAGTTCCTGGAACGCGACCAGGACAAGTTCATCAGGGACTACCGGAAGTTCTACATTCCCGAGGAGTCCAAGCCCGAGGAAATAGGCAGGCCCGCGCTGATGAAGCGCTTTCTCCGCAACAGGCGCGGCGTCATCGTGGTGCACGGGTACCTCGCCGCCCCGGAGGAGGTGCGCGCCCTGGCGCGCTACCTCTACGACCACGGCTACGCGGTCTACGTGGTGCGCCTGCGCGGCCACGGCACATCCTACGAGGACCTGGCGACGCGCCGGTGGGAAAGCTGGTATCAGTCGGTGAACCGGGGCTATGTGGTCATGAAGAACCTGGCCCGGGAGTTCGCCATCGTGGGATTCTCCACGGGCGCCGACCTGGCGCTCTACCAGTCGTCGCTGAAGAACGGCCGGTTCAAATGCGTGGTCTCCATCAACGGGCCGCTCTACCTGAAGAACATCGCGTCGAACTTCGCATCAACCGTGGTGCTGTGGAACAGGATCCTGGACAGGATGCACATCCGAAAGGGGCGCTTCGAGTACGTGGAGAACAGGCCGGAGAACACGCACATCAACTACTTCAAGAACCCGATCGCCGGGGTGAAGCAGCTGGAGCGCTTCATGACCGTGGTCCGCGACAGCCTGGAAAACGTGACCATCCCGGCCCTGGTGATACAGGGCTCCCGCGATCCGGTGGTGAACCCGGAGAGCGCGGACGATATTTTCGACAGGCTGGGCTCGGCCCGCAAGGAGATCATCAAGGTGAACGCGGCGCGGCACGGCATCGTCAACGGCGAGGGGTCGATATACGTGTTCAGGCGGGTGCGGCAGTTCCTGGACGAGAGCTTCGGGATTACGGGGGACTAGTAGCTGTAGGTGGCGCCGAGAATCATGTCGACGCGCGCGTAGTCACTCGATATCATCCTTTCTATCTCGACATTAGCCTTTATGTAGCCCAGTGTCGCGGTGATGAGCGTGTTCCCGTTCACGCGGTACGCGCCGCCCAGGACCAGG
>JAGODF010000227.1 GCA_017998375.1 Spirochaetota bacterium | reverse complement strand
CACCAGGCTCCGCTCTCCCCGGGAACAGGCTATGCGAAAGAGAAGGGCTACGGCAGGGGACTCCGCTACACGCTGAACATACCCATGGAGCCGGGAATGACCGATTCGGACTACCTCGACGCGTTCAACGGCACCATCATCCCCGCGCTTGACAACTACAGGCCCGAAATAATGCTCATATCCGCCGGTTTCGACGCGCACCACGCCGACCCGCTCGCGTCGATGATGCTCACCGAGGACGCGTTTCGAATTTTCACGGAGATGCTCGTGGGCGTGGCAAACCGGCACTGCGGTGGAAAGGTGATCGCATTCCTGGAGGGAGGCTACAACCTGGACGCGCTCTCGGAAAGCGCGCTGAAAATGATGGAAGTCTTCGTTTCGGCTTCACGGGGAGGAAACAATGGGTAAGATATGTCATGCCGCGTGCGCGTTCATTGCCGCCGTCGCCGTCTCAAGCTGCATGAGCACGGGATCCCTCCGCGTGGACACGGCACCCGGCTGGGCGCTCGGCAGCGACTATCGAATTCTTCTTGCCGTCACGTCGCCGGACCCTGTGCTGTTGCAGGACCAGCTGGAGCACCGGCTCCTGAAGGCCGGCTACCAGGTGAAGCCGGATATCTTCATAAAGAGCGATGACAAGTACGTTCTCGCCGCGAGAAAAGGCAGGTCGTCGGAGAAGGACTTCAGGCTGGAATACGGGTACAGCACCAGGCGCACGTTCCTGTTCCGCAGGCTGGTGATAGACGCGTTCGACGCGAAGATGACCGGCCTGGACAACAGGAAGAAGGTGATGGAGATGAAGTTCCGGGGAAAGATGTCGCCGGAGAGGTTCGTCGAGGAATTTATGGAGAAGATCAACACCGTCCGCAAGTAAGGGCTTGACAGGCGGTCCGGCGGCGCGGTAATATATCGACAGGGAGGAATCCACGACATGGCGTTTTCACCGTTCATCTGGCTTGCCATCGGGCTCGTGTTCCTGAGCCTGGAAATCGTCGTGCCGGGTTTCGTGGTGTTCTGGCTCGGCGTGGGCGGGGTGATAACCGCCGTGGGTGTTTTCCTTGACGTGATACCGGCGGGAAGCGCCGAGGCGCAGTGGCTCGTGTTCCTGCTTTCCTCGCTTTCGCTGCTCCTGGGATGGCATTTCTACTTCAAGAAATATTTCGGGAACCAGGTGGTGGACGAGACGAGGGACCCCACCGTGAGCGGCCTCAGGGGGCGCGTCGTGAAGGCAATAGCCCCGGGGATACCGGGCGAGGTGGAGCTCTACGCGAACTACCACGGCATCAGGCGCTGGCAGGCCGAGGCGGACGAGGCGCTCTACGAGGACGAAGAGGTCGATGTCCTCGAGGCGCGCGGTATCAGGATGTATGTGAAAAGAAAATAAATAAAGGGAGGGCGATATGGCGTATATCATAATAGCACTGGCGCTTCTGGCATTTCTGCTGATATTCAAGGGCGTGCGCATCGTGCCGCAGGCCGAGAACTGGATCGTGGAGCGGTTCGGAAAATATTCCGGGACGCTCAACGCGGGGCTGAATCTTATCAACCCCATCATTTCGAGCATAGCGCAGAAGGTGGACATCCGCGAAACGGTGCTCGACATGCCGAAGCAGGGGACCATCACCAGCGACAACGCGTCGATCGAGGTGGACGGCATCGTCTACTACAAGATCATGGACCCCTACAAGTCGTTCTACGGGATAGACAACCTCAGGTACGCGATACAGAACCTGGCGCAGACCTCGCTCCGATCCATCATGGGGAAGATGACCCTGGACGATTCGCTCTCCTCGCGCGAGAAGATCAACGCGGAGCTCCTGAAGATCCTCGACGAGGCGACCGACGCGTGGGGCACCAAGATCACACGCGTGGAGATAAAGGACATCGCGCCTCCGGAGGACATCACCAACGCCATGACGCTGCAGATGAAGGCCGAGCGCGAGAAACGCGCGCGCATCCTGGAGGCGGAGGCGAAGCGCGAGTCCGCGGAGGTGGAGGCGCAGGGCATCAAGCGCGCGCAGATACTGCAGGCCGAGGCGCGCAAGGAGGCGGCGGAGCGCGACGCGGAGGCGCGGGAGCGCCTGGCGAGGGCGGAGGCGAACGCGCTCGCGTCCGTGACCGAGGCGCTTAAAGGATCGAACAGCGACCCGGTGGTGTACCTCCTCGGCCAGGAGTACGTGAAGGGCCTGACGAAGCTCGGCGATTCGCAGAACGGGAAGGTGGTCGTACTGCCGGCCGACCTCATAGAGTCAGTAAAGAGCATTTTCAAGAAGTAGAACAAATGACCCGGTATTCCGGGAAAAAATCACTCTAACGGAGGAATAATATGGGTTTGATAAGCTGGATCATAGTCGGTCTCGTCGCGGGATGGCTCGCGGGCCTCATCTGGAAGGGCGGCGGCTTCGGCCTTATTGGCAACCTGGTGGTGGGCGTGGTGGGCGCGATCCTCGGCGGCTGGATACTCGGCATACTGGGCTTCAGCCATTACGGGTTGATAGGTACCATCATTACCGCAGTCATAGGCGCGCTGATACTTCTCTGGGTGATCAACAAGATCAAGAAATAAGGGAAACGTTTCGCATGCGGGAGCGGGCGGCATCGTGTGGTGCCGCCTGTGCCGCATTAATGGCGGCGCGTATCGTGCGCCGGCCTGATCTGGTGAAGGATGAAGATCGATGCAATAATCAGGATCGTCGCGGGAGCAGTGTGTATCGCCCTCCCCTCCGTGCTTGCCGCGTCCGGATGCGCGAAAGCCCCGTTCGACAAAGCCATGCTCACATTCCGCTTCGACGATGCCTTCGTCTCGCAACTGCCCGCGCTGGAGGAGCTGTCATCCGCAGGGATGCGCGCCACCGTCTATCCGATTACCGGCTTTGTCGCGACTCCTTCCTACATGAACTGGGACGATCTGGCGCGACTTGCTTCGGGCGGGCACGAGGTGGGATCGCACTCGACGGACCACGATCTCATGCTGTTCAGGTCGGCGGGATATCATGACGAGCAGTTTCTCCGAAGCCGGGAGACGCTCCGCGGCCGCGGGATAGACGCGAAATCGTTCGCCTGGCCCTATGGGATCGTGAGCCCGCTGTTCGGCGGGCGAGTGCGGAGGGTGTACGGGAACGCCTCGGTGTACCCGGTACTCAGCAAAGGCTCGCTGAATTACCGGGACGCGGACCCGTTCCGCATCCAGTGCGTCACGCCGCGAAAAGCGGACGAGTTCGGCGGATACCTGGAGCAGGCGGTGCGCTCCCGTGCCTGGATGGTCGCCTGCTTTCACAGGATCGGAGACGGCGGGGGGCGGTTCACGCTGGAAGCGACGGAGTTCGCGCGCATGGTTAAGTTAGCTCAAGACTACCGTGGGAAGGGGCAGGTCGATATCGTCACCGTGTCGGAAGGCGCGGAGCGCCTTGCCGGAGAATCCCGATAGGAGGATGCCCATGTACGCAAACGGGGAGAAGGTCCTTGCGCGGAAAAAGGGGGACCGTTACTGGTACCCGGCGACAATAGCGGAAATCGGGGAAGGCCGGCATCGCGTCGCGTTCGCGCAGGGCGGCGAAGAATGGGTGAAGGAAAGGAACATCAACCAGCGTTCATTGCGGGCGGGGGACAGGGTGATGTGCAGGTGGAAGGGGGGCGCCAACTTATTCACCGGCACGGTGGTGAAGTTCGATGAAGCCCGCTGCTTCATCAGGTTTGACGACGGCGACGAGGAGTGGTCAACCGCGCAGTACGTCAAGGTGCATCCGTTTTCCGTGATCTCGGGGCCAGGCTCCTGGTGGAAGCGACTCCTGAGCCCGGAGTTCGTGATGAGCCAGCTGGAGCTGGTATCGTACCTGGGGCTTTTCCTGCTAATCCTTTTCGGTCTTCATTCCGTGGCACAGGACGCGCCGACCCGGCTCCCGCGGGAACTGTTCTCCGCCGGAAGGCTGGCGGGGCTCACGGGCCACTACGCCGCGGGACTCATCCCGGTGGCCGTGATCTTCGCCGGAAGTATCGCGCTTACTTTCCGCGCTTCCATGGCGAAGCACCGTTTCTTCATCTGCAAGGCCTTCATCATCAACCTCGCGCTTTCCTTCATTACGATGAACTATATCATCCTCACCGGGCTCCTGGAGACGGAACGACTGAACGGGCTCATGTTCTTCTCGCTGTTCGTGTCCCTGCTGCCGCCCATTGGCATTGCCGTCTACTACGACGCACGGCGCGGCAGGGGTTTCCTGCGCGAGTTTCTGGTTTTCGCGGGGCTTCTCCTGGCGGCAACGCTGCCGCAGCTACTGCGCATGCAGTTTTCACTGGATTCGGCGGTGTACTATTTCATGCAGCTGGCGGTGGTCTACTTCGCGGCGTTCTTCGTGTTCATACCATTTGAATGGGGGAAGGGATCGCAGTCCATGTGGGACAGGCTGATAAAGATCACCCTGCTCAACTCGGGCATCGTCCTGGTGCCGATCACCTACATCATGGTCTACGCGGTCACAGGCATGGCCGGGGAAAAGATATTCGGCAGGGGGAGCGTCCCGAACGTCCTGCTCATCGGGAGCGGGGGAGGCATCTTCGGCCCCGTGGAGCTGGCGCCGATAAGCGCGGTCTACCTTTTCATCATGGAGTACCTGCGCGCGATGACGGTGCCCGATCTCGTGGAGGGGATACTGCTCTTCTGGAGCATATCGGCAATGACGATGAACCTGAGCGACAGGGCGAACCTGTTCCACGATCAGGGAATTGATTTCCGGACGAAGAAGCTGGAGGTGGCCGCCGGGGCGATACTCCTGGCGGTCTTCCTGTCACAGCCCTTATGGAGATAGCGCGGATGTGCGGAGAAAAAATGTTGCTGCGGTGAAATAATATTTGTGGTTTTACAGAAATTCGGTATATACTGCGGGTAGGGACATGAGCGATCCGGTTACGACATACGTCCAGAAGGGCCACCTGGTATGCCAGATACAGGAGGACGCCCTGAATATCTTCAACTTCTCCGTGATTTCGTCGCGATGCTCGGATGCGATGGTAACCAACGGTTCAAGCTCCGTGATTCTCGACATGACAAAGGTCGATATGATCGATTCCGTAGGAGTAGGCCTCCTCGTGCGGCTCCGGAAGACGATCGAGGAGAAGGGCGCGAAATTTTCGATATGCGGGATATCCCCGGGCGTCGACCAGGTGTTCAAGCTCTTCGACTTCCACAGGCAGTTCAACATCTACCCCACGGTCAAGGACGCGGCGGGCTGATGCGCCCTGTCAGTCCAGGATCACCTTCCTGTCTGCGTACTCAATTACCTCGCCTATGACCACTGGCCGCTCACCTGCTCCCTTCAGGGCGTCTGACAGTGCGCCGGCGCCTGCCCTGTCGGCGAAGAGCATCAGGCCGATGCCCATGTTGAAGGTCGTGTACATCTCCCGCTCGTCGATATTCCCCTCGCGCTGCATCACCCTGAAAATCGGCGGGACCTCGTAGGATGCTTTCCGTATCCGCACCGCGGCGTTTCCGGGAAGTATGCGCGGTATGTTCTCGTAAAACCCGCCGCCGGTGATGTGCACCATCCCCTTGATCGCGATACCAGCCGCCAGGCAGGAGAGCACGTTCTTGCAGTAGATGCGCGTGGGCGCCAGGAGTGTCTTCCCCAGCGAGCCGCCCAGGTCCGCGATCCGTGTGTCGACGGTGTAGTTCTTCAGGTCGAAGAAGAGCTTACGCACCAGGGAGAACCCGTTGGAATGGACGCCCGACGACGGGAGCCCGATGATGATATCGCCCTTCGCGATCTTTTCGCCCGTGATGATCTTCTCCCTGTCCACGACGCCCACCGCGAAGCCCGCGATATCGTAATCGTCCTCGGCCATCACGCTGGGGTGCTCCGCGGTCTCGCCGCCCACCAGGCTGCAGCCGGCGATCCTGCACCCCTCGGCGATTCCCTTCACGACGTCCACCAGCACGTCCTCGTCGAGGCGACCGCAGGCCAGGTAGTCCAGGAAGAAGAGCGGGGTCGCCCCGGAAACGAGTATGTCGTTGACGCACATCGCCACGGCGTCGATGCCGATGGTGTCGTGGACCTTCATCATCTGCGCGACCTTGAGCTTGGTGCCCACGCCGTCGGTGCCTGATACGAGGACCGGGTCCTTCATCTCCGGGAAGGCGCCGGAGTAGAGGGCGCCGAATCCGCCGATCCCCGTGAGAACGCGCGGCGTGAAGGTCGACTTTACGGCCGGGATGATTTTTTTCACGAAACTGTTGCCCTTGTCGATGTCGACGCCGGAATCCCTGTATGTTAAGCCCATGTGCGCCTCGCGGAGAGGAATTTTAATGCTGGATGATAGGAGCATCAGTCGCCGGTGAGGATTTCTACAAGCAATTTTCAATTATTTCTTGATTTTTCTTTCCCGAAAAGTGAAGCTACGGAGCGGAAGGTACCGCATGCCGCTTTCAGATTCGGAAATCAAGGTTCTCATAGAAAAGCTCCGCGCGAAATACGCGGACTTCGCGAAGAAGTACAGCCCGAAATGGTTCGATATTAACGCCTTCGAGGACAGGCTCTCCATGGCGATGCGGAACAGGATGAACCTGGAGGGGTTCATCCTCGCCGAGATCACCAACTTCGAAAAGGTGAGGGAGAAGTATGATAAAAAGAAATCGCAGAAACCTTTCTCCGCGCAGGTGGACAGGATCATCGAGGAAAATACCGCGCGCATAAAAAAATATCCCGAAAGGAAGTTCCACCCGAGGGCCGGGCTCGAGATCGCCCACTTCTACGGCGCCGGTGCGGACCTGGCACAGTATTTTTTTCCCATCATCCCCTACATCCTCAGGGAGGAGCCGTACAGGTCCAGGGCGGCGCGCGTCGAGGAGAAGCTCGATTTCCTCTTCACGCCCCGGGGAAAGAAACACCCGAAGAGGATTGAGGACCACGCCCTGGTCCTGGACCGCCGCGGCGT
>JAGODF010000226.1 GCA_017998375.1 Spirochaetota bacterium | reverse complement strand
GAAAGTGGCGGCCGTTTTCGAGAAGAAGGAGGCGATCCCCGTCCAGGAAATCTCCGCAGATGTGATGACGCAGCTAAAGAACGAGGTGAGGGAAGTGCCCGCCGAGGTGATCAAGAAGCTCGAGCCGGAGTCGGTGCGCGAGCTCAAGCAGGTGGTCCAGCCGCCCTCGCAGGACGAGGCGCTCCAGAAGAAAAAAGAGGCGGACGAGCGCGCCCGGCAGGCGGAGCTCGCCTCCAAACAGCAGCAGGCACTCGCCGACAAGAGGCGCAGGGACGATGCCGCGAAGCGCGAGCGGGAGGAGCAGGTAAACCGCGAGAAACAGGCCGCCGAGCTTGCCGAGAGGGAGCGGATAGCCCGGGAGAACGCCGCGAAAGCGGAGAAGGCCCGGAAGGAGAAAGAGGCAAAGGACCGCTCCAGCAATATACCGACGCTGTAATTTTATTTCACCAGGCGCCGATCATGATCGTCGCCTGGCTATAAAACCCATGTGTATGTCGATTATTTTCTGCTCCGGAAAAACTCGTAGAAAGCCATCAACGCACCCGCGAGAGTGATAATTCCGAGAAGAAGATTATACTGAAGAGGATAGTCTATCGAGAGGAATGCGATGATGATGGAAATCATCAAGCATGATGGAAATCATCAAGCATGATGGAAATATTACAAGCCTGTCGATCATCACTGCTGATGAATTTCCTTGCTGATATTGGAACTGATTAGCTTGATGCTGCGCATTATCAGCACATACATCCAGCAGGTCAATCCAATGATGCCGAGAATAATCTTTATCATTTCCGTCTCCATTGCTGTAATAATGTGCTGAATACCACGGTATATGTCAATACTTAATCGATATTGGTTCATTTTCGTGATTGTCAAGTTGCCAGGAACACCCTAATGAACCACCACCTCACCCCCACCGACGACGGTACTCTCTCCGTCTTCTCCGATGAATACGGCCAGGCGATGCACTCGCTTTCCGGCGCCTACGAAGAGGCGCTGCTGAAGCACGTGTTCCCCTCGAAGATTCTTGAACGCGATGCACCGGTCCTCCGCGTCCTGGATGTGGGCTTCGGTATTGGCTATAACGTCTTGGCCCTCCTCGACGAGTTTCTGAAAGACAGGAAAGGCCGCCGCATCGAGGTAATCTCGCTGGAAAAGGACCTCTCTCTTTCAGGGATGATGCGCGATATACGCTTCCCTGGAGAGCGCGGCGCGCTCTACGAATCGCTGAAAACCCTACCGGAGAAAGGCGTGATTTCCGGCGAAGGATATTCCGTGAGGCTGATTGCCGGCGACGCGCGCCGCTCCGTTATGGCGCTTTCATCATCCGCCTTCCATGCCGTGTTCCACGACGCGTTTTCTCCCTCGAAAAATCCGGAGCTGTGGAGCGCAGATTTTTTCAGTGAGATATACCGTGTCGGGGCTGACGGATGCATGCTGACTACGTACTCGAGCGCGCCGCAGGTGCGCGGCGCCCTGCTGGAAGCGGGCTTCACAATAGGAAGGGGACCGTCGGTGGGGAAAAAGCGGGAAGGCACGCTCGCGGCGAAGGGCGATATCAGTCAGCCGCTCGGCGACAGTGAACTGGAGGAAATCCGCAACGACGTTAAATCGACACCGTACCGCGATTCCGGGCTTGTGTCGACGCGGGAGGAGATCCTCGCGCGACGGATCAGCGCGATGAAGGCGGCGCGTGAGGCCGATGTAGATTGATCTGTATAAAACGACGCGAGGTGCGCGGCGTAACGCCGCTAGAAGAGATCTTCCAGTTCCTGGATGACCGATTTTGGTTCTTCCTTCTTCTCCGGCTCCGTCTTCTTCGCGGGCGGCGCTTCGCCGGGCGCATCCTTGATCGGCGTATCCACAAACGGTTCTTCGGAAGCCATCGGTGCCGCGACGGCCGCGGGCTGCTCGCCCGCCGCCTGCTCAATGTCACCCGCGAGATCGCCTCCCCCGCTCAGCCTGAAGGACAGCGCCGAGGCGAAGCAGTATGTGAGGTAGATGCTCTCGTACACCTTCTTGCCGCTCAATTTCTTCACGCCCTCTATGTCTGAATCGAAGGAGAGCACCTCCTGGGGATTCGAGACGATCGCCTGCGTGCCGTTCATGTCTTCTATGAGGAGCTTCATCTGGGTCGCCACCCTGTCCATGAACGCGGCTACCGTCATCCGCGCCTGGCTTCCGGTGTTGCGCCTGGTCTTTTCCAGGGCCGTGAGTTTCTTCGAGTACTCTATGTACTGCGCGTTGCTCGTGGGTTTGTCCAGGCGCGCCTTCTCGTAGGCCTCCAGGAGCTCGGCGTACTGCCGCAGGGCCTCGATACAGTCGCGGAGGTCGTTGTAGAGGTCGGAGAGCTGGATCCGGTAGTCCATCTTGCCCGCCGGTCCGTAGGTCACGTTGTACTTGATCTTGTTCGTCGTGAGGATCAGCGAATACTCGCCGTCGAACTCGCGCAGGAGCAGGTTGGTCATCAGGATCTTGTCGCTGTCCTTCACGTACTTGAAGATATTCTGGCGGTCGTATTCGGCGCGGAGCTTCTTCATATCCAGTGCGTTGATCATCTCCAGTCCGCGCTTTATCTCGTCGGGGAGGACTTCCTGCTTCTTCTCCGCGTCCGCCTTCTCGGCGGCGTCGCCGGGCAACGGGACTTCCACCTCCGTGACCTGGGCGCCCTTCTGGCGCCTGCCGGGCCTGTCTTCCAGGGTGATGCCGAGGATGGAAGCTATGGCGGGATCGTTGAGCGGGATGGCCGCTCCCTGGTAACTGCAGAAGAGCCAGTAGAGCCTGGGGAACAGCTTGTTGAACACGACATACAGGTCGTTCCGGATCTTCTTGCGCTTGGACGCGTATATCGACGCCTTGTTCTTCTCGATCTTCATCTGGCCGGCGATGGCCCGCTCGAACGCGTCGAAGAGCGTGACGGTATACCCGCTCTGGATGTAGAGCTTTTTGAACAGCCCCAGGAAAAATTCGCGGTAGTCCGATATTCTCTGCGCGATGTCCGGAAACTCCTCG
Organism: Spirochaetota bacterium; assembly: GCA_017998375.1. GTDB lineage: Bacteria > Spirochaetota > UBA4802 > UBA4802 > JAGODF01 > JAGODF01. The sequence continues at coordinate 3,925 of JAGODF010000226.1, read as the reverse complement.
AAGGCCTGGGTGATGCGCATGAAAGCCCCGCGGTCGTACATGGACGCTATCATCTCGATGAGCTCGAAGTACAGCGGCTTCAGGCTGTCGAGCTCGTCGATGACCTGTTTGCCGATTTTTGGATTCTGCTTGAACACGTCCAGGTAGATCATCTGGATTTCCAGGAGGGCCGACTTGTACTCGGTGTTGAACTTCTCTATGAATCCGGGCTTGTAATAGCCGCCCCAGAAGTCCGTGACGCCCAGGAAAAAAAGCCGGAAGCGGATGATGGTGCGGTTCAGCCAGCCGGAGAATACCCCGGCCCTGCGGGGCGCGTCGGCCAGGACTTTCACTTTCTGCTGCTGGGCGGCCGCCGCTGCGGCCCTTTCCTTTGCCGTTACAGCAACCGGTTTGGTCTTCTGGATCTTCTGCCGGTGGGTGTCGATCTTCTCCCGGTACTGTTTCTGCTTGTCGCGGTCGAAGTCCTTGAAGGCGCTTTCGCGCTTGTCCGCCACCACCTGGCCACCGGACTCCACGAACTTGTTGAAAAGCTCCTTCTTGGTCTTTTCGTCCAGCCTGGTGACGCCGATGTTTTCCTTTGTTTTTTCCAGCTTTGACATGCCTATCTTCCGTTCCGCTAAAGGATAACCGATACCCGGCCCCCATTACAAAATAAGCACAACACCGCCCGCCGGGTCAATGGTAATACTGGTTTTTTACGAAAAAAATTATTTTGTCCATTTTTTATTCAACACCCTGTGGCGCTTGCACGCTCTGCCCCCGGGTTACCAATCGGGATATTTCCCCGATTTTTATAGCGGGAATTCAGCGGCGAGGAACGTGTGGTCCGAGGGCTTTTCCATCATCCGGGGTTCCAGGTCGATCCACGCGCCGGTCGACGCGTCCGCCAGGGAACGGGTCGCCCAGATGTGGTCTATCCGCCAGCCGATGCCGTTGGCGAGCGCGCCCCGCACCCTGTAATCGAAGAAAGTATACTGCCCGGCCGCCGTGGTGTGTTTCCGGAAGACATCGGCAAAGCCCCAGCCCCTGATCTTTTCCAGCGCCGCGTGTACGTCCGGGTGATAGCAGACATGCCCGTAAAGCCCCTCCGGATCGTGGACGTCCTCCGGCGCGGGCGCCGCGTTGAAATCGCCCAGCCAGAGAAGCCGGTCGCCGGGAGAAAAGTTCTCCACGAAATACCCGCGCAGGCGCTCCAGCCATTCGAGCTTGTACCGGAACTTCGGCGATTCGGGGTCCGCGCCCTGGGGAACGTAGGTGTTGACGACGGTGAGCGCCCCGAAGCGCGCCGCGATTATCCTGCTTCCCTCGTCGCGGCCCCCGCCGTCGAATCCCCGGCGGACCTCGTCCGGCGCTTCCCTGCTGAAGATCGCCACGCCGTTGTACGCCTTCTCGCCGCAGAACGCGGCATGGTAACCCGCGTCGCGCACGGGACCCGCGGGAAAGCTGTCATCCGCGACCTTCGTTTCCTGGACGCAGAGGACATCCGGCGAGTGCTTCGCGAGCCAGGGGAGGATGATATGAAGGCGCGCGCGGATGGAGTTGGCATTGAACGTGGCGATTTTCATATCATCCCCGTAATTTATTTTGATAGTTTGGCACGAATAGTATACACTTGTCGATATACGTGACGGCACTGCAATTACGACACGTCGCGCGCGGGAATGCAATACTTTTCAGGGGGTACGGGGATGGAATTCATCGAGTGGAACGACGGGATGAGCGTGGGGGTGGAGAAGTTCAACGGCGAGCACCAGCAGCTGATACAGTTCGTCAACCGGCTCAACCAGGCGCTGAAAGCCGGGGGCGCCAGGAAGGAGCTTGAGAACATACTCACGGGGCTGGTGAAATACACGGCGATCCACTTCACCCACGAAGAGGAGTACATGAAGATCCACGACTACCCGGACTACGCCGCCCACAAGAAAGAGCACGACACTCTCACCGCGCAGGTCACCGACTTCTTCGAGCGTTTCAAGTCGGGAAGCGCGTCGTTCTCCCTGGAACTTCTCGTGTTCCTGAAGGACTGGCTGGTGAACCACATCATGGGGACCGACATGAAGTACAGGGAGTTCTTCACGCGGAAGGGGGTCTGAACCCGCCGGGAATCACACCGCCCGCGCAAGAACGGCCGCACCGATGGCGCCGTTGAGCTGCGCGAGGGGCGATACCTCTATCGACACGCCGAGCTTCTTCTCCATGGCACGAACCACCCCGGCGTTCTTGGCGACGCCTCCCGTCATCATCACCGGGGGGTTGATGCCCACGCGCGAGGCCATGGCGCCCACGCGGGCGGCGATGGACTCGTGGATGCCGGCGATGATGTTCTCCCGGCCCTCGCCCTTCGAAATGAGCGATATGACCTCGGATTCCGCGAAGACCGTGCAGAGGCTCGAGATGCGCGACGGATTGCCCGCCCCGTCGGACATCTTGCCGAAGTCGTTCAGGTCCACCTCCAGGGCGCGGGCCATCACCTCCAGGAAGCGCCCCGTGCCGGCGGCGCACTTGTCGTTCATGGCGAAATCCTTCACCTTGCCGCCGTCCTCCAGCGCTATCGCCTTGCTGTCCTGCCCGCCGATGTCGATGATGGTGCGGACCTTCGGATCGAGGAAATGCGCGCCCGCGGCGTGGCAGGTGATCTCGGTCACCGCCTTGTTCGAGAACTTCACGCTGTTGCGCCCGTATCCCGTGGAGACGGTCTTCTCCACCTGGGCCGCCTCCATGCCGAGCTCCGCGAGGAGCTCCTCGAAAACGCGCACGCCGGCGTTCTCCGCGCTGTAGCCGGTGAAGATCACGCGCGTTCCCAGGATTTTTTTTCCATTCAGGATGGCGCATTTCGCCGTGATGGAGCCTATGTCGATGCCGGATGTTATCATGCCGATATTTCCCTTCAGTCTTTCAGAATTTTCCTGGCGAAGTCGGTGAGGATGCGCGCCGTGAGCCCCCATATCTCGAAGCCGTCGTAGTGGTAATAGTACACCGTCACGTCGCGTCCTTCGAAATTAAACACTTCCGACCTGTAATATTTTTCCTCGTAGAAAAGGCTGAGCGGCGCCTCGAAACAGGCGTCCAGCTCGTCGCGGTTGATAGTGTACTCGCAGGGATAGGGGATGGCGCCTACCCAGGTGGAGACGTGGAACCCCCAGATGGAGAAGTAGTGGTCAAACTCGCCGAGCACGCGTATGGCCCCGGCGCCGATACCGACTTCCTCCTCGGTCTCCCGGAGCGCGGTGCGCAGGGTGTCCGCGTCGCCGTCGTCGCGCTTGCCGCCGGGGAACGCGACCTCACCCTTGTGCGTGGCGACCTTCGATGTGCGCCTGGTGAGGAGCACGTGCGCCTCGCCGCCCTTGTTCATGAAGAGCATCAGCACGGCGGCCGGAGCGAACTCCGGCTTCTCCAGGCGCCTCGTCTCCTGGGCGTCGAGCCGCGCCTTCACCCCGGTGAGGAAATCTTCGTACTCGGCGTCGTTAGCGAAGCGCAGCTTCATAGACGTCACCGTTGTGGATGTCGTTCGCGACGATGAGCGGAAAGCCGCGCACCTCGTACCGGTAGACCGCCTCGGGGCCCAGCTCCGGGAACGCGACCGGCTCCGCAGCGACGATACGCGCGGCCAGGTAGGCGGCGGCCCCGCCGTAGGTGGCGAAGTAGACCGCGCGGTGTTCCGTGAAGAGCCGGCGCACCTCCGCACTCCGCCTTCCCTTTCCGATGAAGCCTTTCACTCCCAGCCGGAGCATCGCCCCGGTGAACGGATCCATGCGCGAGGAGGTCGTGGGGCCCGCCGCGCCGGTGATCTTCCCCGGGGGCGTGGGGCTCGGTCCCGCGTAGTAGAGTATCGCCCCCTTCGCCGGGAAGGGAACCGGCTCTCCGCGCTCCGTCATCTCCGCGATGCGCTGGTGCGCCCTGTCGCGCGCGGTGTACACTATCCCGT
>JAGODF010000225.1 GCA_017998375.1 Spirochaetota bacterium | reverse complement strand
TGCCTATAGTATCTGTGATCCCGGCTCCGGGAACATGAAGTTCCCCCTGGAAATGGCGCACCCCGGATGAAAGAGATCCTGTTACGTGTACAAGGAGATTCGATGAAAAAGATACTGATACTCCTCATGGCCCTCTCCCTTGTGGGCTTCCTCGCCTGCGGCGACGATGAGGGTGAAGGCCAGGTAAGCATGTCCCTGTCCACGGAGGATGGGATTGAGAATTTGGGGAATATCGTTCCATCTGATCCGAGCTATGCGTATTATGAAACCGATATTGCTCCTTGGCTCGATGTACTGCTGATTCAGGCGTATGCGAACGGATATATTGCACCCCGGAATCAGATCATGAACAGGGTAGTAAGCAAAGCTGCCTTAATTAGAGGCGAATACCTGGTGCTCGATGTTCCGTCCGGGAGAGATCTGATTTTCGTGGTGAGCGCCGTCGACAAGAACAAGGTAATTCAGTATTCAGGAAAGGTCGGACCAGTCAGCGTCCGCCCGAGGTCAATTGTGCCGCTCAATGTGACGCTCAGCAAGATGATTGATGTATCTACATTTGTACAGGGAGATTCTTTTATCCTAAATTTAGTAAGTAATTATGGAGCCCCTTCATTCCACAATGAGATTCTTCGTTTTAATGAATTGGCTGCGACTAATGTTAATGTCAAAATGTACACCCAGGCCACATATGAAAACGATAGTTGGATGCCCGCAAATCCAGACATCGGGAATCCCGGATTCTTCAATCCAGGTGCTAGTTACAACAATCTTTCCCAATGTACCGGGGGATCGTTTTTTACCAATGTTATTATTCTTATAACTGTACATGTTGAAGACAACAACAAGGGAGTATTGTTTTACGGTGCCCGCGCATACAATACTTTGTGGTATCCAGATGAATTACCACCAGCATCATTAGATGTTTACATGCAGCACATATCGCGAATAGCGGTTCGTTTCAACAGCAATCCCGGTTCTCCGAATGTGCTTGCGACGATGATTGTAAACGGAAATGAGGTACAATTATACAGGGGCGGCTCGTTTGCCGACTATGTTGCCACGATCAGTCCGGATAACCCGGTGGCCGTCTTTTCAGCGCCCTCGGGGCAGGAATGGTTTGGAGGCAGCACCACGGTACATGAAAGGACGGTGAACATATATTTGGATACGTTTACGCCGGGCTCACCGTATCACACGGCTACCATCCCCATCAAGTGGGGCATAAACAGGATCGACGTGCCGTAAAAGTTAAACTGCATCGCCACTGAAAGGGCCTGCCAGAAAGAGGGCCCTTTTTTATACACTGCGATTCGGAGATAGCCTCGATCTGAAAACTGTATGGTCACTCTGCCCTGATGGTGCGCACTCCATCTCCATGCCTGCTGTCATTTCCGCGAAGGCGGGAATCCCTTCCTTATCACACGGAAGATTCTGGCATACTACGGAGTTTACCCCGGCTGTCAATGCCGGGGCTTCAGCCGGAATGACAAGTCAGTAAAGAAACACATACTCAATAACAGGAAGTATCTCGCTCGTGACAGCTTTCCAGGTTACCGATTAGAACTCGGTCCGTATTCCAACTTGGGCCGTGAAGCTATCCGCGGGGCTGGTGAGGAGTGAGGAGCCTTCCAACTGGAGCTTTACCAACCACAGGTCGATCTCAAAACCAAGTATGAAACGCGGAAGGATCAAGTTCGGCGTCATGGATGAATCGGCATGGAGAACTCCGGTTGCTATCGGGGAATTCTCGTCCACCATGATCGTTGTCCCATCCGCAGGATCAACAATATCTTGCCTGTTGTAAAGTGTCCCTTCCATATCTGTTTCGAAGGTTACGGCGCCGCGGTTGAACGATACCGCGAATCCCGAATAGACGCTCACGAAATAGAATACGTCAAAATATGCGATAACTTCGGGGGTAACGGAAAACATGTGCCAGCTCACAGCCGCTGTCCCGTCAATTGTTCCATCAACAGGAACGCTTTGCGGATCACTGCCAAAAACACTGAACTCCACCATCTTTTCCGTAAAATACCAGCCTTTCGTCGCAAAGCGCGCGTACATGTAATCGAAGGCAAGGTTTACATTGAGTCCACCGAAAGAAAAAAACGAGCGGGTTGAAGGTCTAATTATATTATAACGTGTCTTTACGCCAAAAGAATATATGCTATTGTCAATCACTTCGATATTATATCTCCGGTCGGAAGCTTCCTGCTCAAAGGTCCGATCGTATGTGTAGTACGATCCCAGGAAGAATATCTTGAACATGACATCCATCCGGTCATCGATACCGGTTCCAAAGTGGAAGGACCCGTTCACACCCCCGCCAGGTATCTCAGGGTTGTCCTTGTTATAGTCCTCGTAACGGAACAACCGGTACGCCGCGATTCCGGCGCTCACGCCAAACTCGAAGTGCGGGAACTGGCCTATCATCGCCCTGCCGTTAGGGTAGCCCAGCACGTTGGCGAGAGCCAGGCCGGTGGGAATTACCTCGCTATTTTTATGGACAAACATGATTGGGTATTCGGCCAGGTCGGCAGAAGCGGCATCATAATCATAAAAATCAACAAATCCCAAGACGCTGGTATTCGGCATTATCTCCATCTCAATCGTAGTCGCACGCGCCGCGCTTCCCGCGAACGCCAGCGCCGCCAGTATCATCACAATGTAGCCGAGTTTTCGTATATTCATGGGGAACATCACCCTCTCATTTTTCCGCGCCTGGGGCCTCTTGTAGCGAAGATAGCTTTCTATCACCGCCCGCTTCCGGACATCTGTTGAGAATAGTAAATTCATATCAGCATGTCAACAAAAGAAAGACCAGCGAGATCAATTTAGTAGTAGTTAGTACCCCGAAATACGGGCAAAGGGTAAATTAAAACTTGACAGGCGCTCTTTTGTCGCATCAAGTGAAATCCTGTGGTGCTTCCCTTAATCAGCCCGGACGGGCCGGGAAAAGATGCCGGATGGTCGCTCGAAAATTTTTTTTCCTTTATTGGCGGCGCGGGCGATATACCCAGATGACTGACGCACCAAGCACGCACGCAGGGAGGACGTAATGAAATCAAGGTATATCATACCCGCATCGCTCATCGCGGTTCTTTTCATGATACTGACGTCGTTCGCGGCCATCACCGTGGAGTCCGTCCAGGGCAAGGTAGCCTACAAGAGCGGCGACCAGTGGAGGCCGCTCGCGCCCAACCAGAGCATCGCCGTGGGGACCAAGATCATCACAGGCGCGAAATCATCGGCGGTCCTCAACGTGGACGGGAGCACCGTCACCGTACGCCAGCTCTCCATGGTCCGGGTGAACGCCAACATCGCGAACGAGCAGGGCTCCAGCACCAACCTGGGCCTCAAGTACGGCAGCGTGAACGCCAAGGTGAGGAAGATCAAGGCGCTGCGCACCAACTTCAAGATATCCACCCCCATCGCGACCTCCAGCGTCCGCGGCACCGAGGAGGAAGTATCCTTCGGACCGCAGGCGGGAATGATCATCCAGGTGCTCCAGGGCGCCATCGGCACCGAGGGCGGGCTGGGGCTCGGCAACATCATCAGGGGCGATCTCAAGTTCCAGCTGAAGACCGACAGCGCCCGCCCCGAGTTTCTCCTCACCGACCGGCAGGGCAACACGCTGGTGCGGCTCTTCGCGGACCGCATGACCGACAACGAGAAGCGGCAGTTCGAGCGCTTCGGGCTGGACGTGATCAACCAGCCGGGACGTTTCAGGACGCCGCTGGACGTCGTCAGGGCGAAGGCGGTCTTCAAACTCACATGGCAATAAACACGTATCGGGACAGCCAATGAAAAAACATCTGATCCTCGTCGCGCTGTTGATCGCGGCGGCCCCGCTGCTCTCCCAGGAGGGCGGCTTCCAGGGGGTCGCCGACGTTGAATTCGTGAACGAGGTCGCCGACAAGCCCACGGCGACCGTGAGCGATGCGGTGGGGCTCTTCGCCATGTTCTACGGCGAGAGGACTCCCGGTTTCGAGGGCAACCGCGCGTTCCTGCACGAGAAGGGCGTGGTCGGCAGGTCCGAGCTCAACCTCGCCGGGAACGACGGGCTCCGCCGCGGCACGCTGGCGCACATGGCGGCCCGCTACCTCGGGCTGGGCGATTCCCTCATGTATTCCATCATCGGGACCGGCCGCTACGCCGTCACGGTCTGCGTGGCCAACGGCGTCATGGAGCCCGCCGGCGGCGAATGGGACGTCCTCAGCGGCGGCGAGCTGGTTGAAATCGTGAGAAACGTTGCGGAGAAATCGGGAGGGACCAAGTGAAGAAAGCGCTCATCTTCCTGGCCGTGACATGCGCCGCCTGCGGCGCGTTTGTTATCAGGGCAGGCGCCCAGCCGGCGCCGGACGAATCCCTCAACCGGTACACCCAGGACGCGGACATGAAGGTCCTCTCCGTGAAGCAAAAGCCCTTCACCTTCAGCTGGGGCGGCTGGCTCACACCGCTCTACATCGACGAGATCGAGGGCGACACGCGCCTCTCCGTCACCCAGACCACCCTTCGTCTCTGGGCGGACGTGGGCCTGTGGCGGAACGCGTCGCTCTACGTGCGCGGCATGGACCGCTACCAGTACGTCATCACCATGGAGAACCTCGGTGACAGCGAGGACGATATCGAGGAATCCGAGAACATGCTGGAGCTCGAGATGGCGTTCCTCCGCTGGTCCACCGACAACAACTTCCTGCGCGTGAACCTCGGTCGCCGCTACTTCACCGTGGGAACAGGCGTGGTTCTGAACGGCCGCGGCGACGGCGCCGAGGTGTCGGTCTTCACGCCGGTGGTCGATATCGCCCTCTTCGGCGCCTATACCGGCCTCCTCAACAAGGACGAGAATCCCTATAACATGAGCGAGCGCGACATCGCAGACGGCGCCAGGCGCGTCTTTTCCGGCGCCGTACTGGAAAAGCATTTCGGGAACCAGACCTTCTACATGTTCGGCGTCGTGGAAACGGACTTTGCCGAAGAGGACGACAGCGTGAAGTCCCGCTACAACGCGGAGTACTACGCGGTGGGCATCAAGGGCTATTTATTCGGAAACGTCAGCTACTACGCCGAGGAGATCTACGAGACCGGCACCAGTTTCAAGGACAACTCCGCCGAGGAGCGCTCCATAAACGCCCACGCCGGCCTCCTGGGGCTGGACGTCTTCATCCGCTCGGCGATGCTTCCCGTCGTGAGCTTCCAGTACGCCTATGGTTCCGGCGACAAGGACAAGGGCGACAACAGTTCGCCCACGGGCAACACCAACGGCGACGACACGGGCTTCATGTCCTTCGGCACGTTCCAGGGCGGCTACGGCCTGCGTCCCGTGCTGGCGAACCTTCACATCTTCAGACTGGGCGTGGCGCTGGCCCCCTTCTGGGACAACGCCAACCCGACGCTCCGGAGGACCACCATTATCGCCAAGTATTCCTACTACATGAAATACTACGCCGCCGGCATCATCAACAGCGGCGAAGCGCCCCTGGAAGAGCGCGACGCCGGCCACGGCATAGACCTGGCCCTGCGCTGGGGTATATTCTACGACCTGAATCTTTTCGTGAACTACGGCCTCTTCATCCCCGGCGCCGCCTACGAGTCCGACGACAACAACCCGAGGAACTTCATCCTCGCCGGCGCCAACCTGGTGTTCTAGGTCAGATGCCCCTCGACTTCGCTCGGGGAACGAACTCTGTTGCAACGCTCATCGAGAGCCTGTTGCAACGCTCATCGAGAGCCTGCTGCAACGGTCATCGAGCGTAGTCGAGATGACGGCCATACGCAAAAAGCCCCGCGCTTCCGCGGGGCTTTTGCATACCCTCCGTGCCTCTGTGCCTCTGTGGTTGCCTTTAATCCTTTACAGCTGCCGCCGCAGTTCGTTGTACAGTTGCCGGGCCAGCCCCAGGTTGGAGGTGCGCGAGAGCGTGAGCGCGTACTGGTCGTAGAGCATGTCCGTGAATATCTCCTCGGCCTGGCCGCCGTGTATCAGGCGATCCTCGGTATGCAGGGTGTTCCGCATCTCCTTGAGCATGCGCCCCACGAAGATCGATTCCATTTCCACGCAGGTGTTCATCAGCCGGCGGTCCAGTGGGAGCGTGCGGTCGTCAATCCTGTCGGAGCGGCCCGCGGCGGCGATGGTCTCATGGAGCTGTTCGCCGAAATCCGGCCGGGGCGCGTTCCTTTCCATGAGATTCCGCGCCCTGCCGTGCCCGGCGGCCTGTATCGACTCTCCCACTATCGCGCTGATGTCGTTCATATCTTCCTCACTTCACTATGAGCTCGGCGTGAAGGGCGCCGGCGTCCTTCATCGCCTTGATGATGGCTATGGTGTCCTTCGTCGACGCGCCAATGTGGTTCAGCGTGTCCACCAGGTCCTTCACGCTGGCGGTATCGCGCATGTGCACGGCGTTCTGCGTTTTACCTGCTATATCCGCCTGGGGGCGGTTCTCCCTGCCCTCCACGCGCACGGTGATCCAGTCCCGGCTCACCATCACCTCCGAGATCTTTACGTCGCCGCCCATCACGATGGTGCCGTCGCGCTCGTTGATCACCACCCGGGCGTTGTAATGCGGCGTCACGTCGATGTCCTCTATCTTCGTGATGAACTCCGTCACCGCCACGTCGTCCGGTATCTTCATCCCTATCTTCCCGCTCTTCTCCAGGTACGGCCCCGCCGCGGGATAGAGCTCGCCTATCGCCTTGATCACCTGGTTGGCCACCGGGAAGTCCCAGTGTTTCAGGACCAGGCGCATGTAGCGCGACGGGTCCTCCGGCTTGTCCTTCTCTTTCTTCTTTCTGAAAATATACTCCGGTTCCACGATCCGCTCCACCAGGGCGCCCCCGGTGACTCGGGCCACGGTCATCACGGAATGCTGGGTGCGCGCGCCCTTGCCGCCCCCCGTTCCCGCGGAGAGCGGGCCCTGGGCCACCGCGTACACCACGTTATCGGCGCCCTTCAGCGGCGACTGCACCAGGA
>JAGODF010000224.1 GCA_017998375.1 Spirochaetota bacterium | reverse complement strand
TGGCTCCCGTACCTGGGAAACACTCTTGACGCCGGGGTGGCGGCGCTCTTCGCCTGTGAGGCGATCGAGGCCTGTAAATACCTCACGGGCTCCAGCCCCGTGGACGGCATCTGGCTCGGCGCCGCGAGCGACGTGATCATGCGCGAGCGGGGGATCGAGTTCGTGGACGGCACCGCGCCGGGCTTCGCGGCCATCACCGGTGCCGCCCCGACGAACGGGATCGCAGTGCAGATCGCGCGGGAGCTTCAGCAGAAAAACCTCTACGTATTCATGGCCGGATCCACGAACGGCAGGCAGTTCGCCCAGCAGCTGGCGGAGGAGGGCGTCCAGCTCGGCTGGGAGACGCGCCTGGTGCCCTTCGGCGCCGATGTCTCGGCGCTGGTCTACGCACTGGGATTCGCCAACCGTGCGGCGCTTTCATTCGGCGGCGTAAAGCCCGGCGACTTCGCCGCGAACCTTGCGTACAACAAGAACCGCATCTTCGCCTTCGTCCTCGCGTTCGGCGAGGTCGATTCGGAGAAATACTCCATGGCGGCGGGGGCCATCAACTACGGCTTCCCCGTCATCGCCGACACGGCGATCCCCCAGATCCTCCCCACGGGCGTCTGCACTTACGAGCACGTCGTCTCCTCGGTGCCGCACGAGACTATGGTGGAGCGCGCCCTGGAAGTGAGGGGGTGTAAGATCAAGATCGAAAAGGTGCCGATACCGGTGCCGTATGGTGCCGCCTTCGAGGGTGAACGCATCCGAAAACAGGACACGCATGTCGAATTCGGCGGGAACATCACCACGGCCTTCGAGTTCGTCACCACCGTGGAGATGGACCAGATCGAGGACGGGCAGATCGATATCATCGGTAAGGACATCGACCAGGTGGAACCGGGGACTGCGCTGCCACTCGCCATCTGGGTGGAGGTCGCGGGGCGGAAGATGCAGTCCGATTTCGAGTCGATCCTCGAGCGGCAGATCCATCACCTGGTGAACGGCGCAGAGGGGATCTGGCACATGGGCCAGCGCGACATCGTCTGGACCCGCGTGTCGAAGAGCGGCTTCGAGCGCGGACTCCGCCTGCGCCATTACGGCGAGATCATCCACGCGCAGTTTCTATCGCACTATCCCGCCATCGTCGACAAGGTGAAGGTGACGATGGTCACCGACCCCGACGAGGTGGAGCGGCGGGTGGCCGTGGCGCGGAAGGTCTACCAGGAACGGAACCGCCGCCTGGAATCGATGACCGACGAGTCGGTGGACACCTTCTACTCGTGCCTCCTCTGCCAGAGCTTCGCGCCCAACCACGTCTGCGTCATCACGCCGCAGCGCCTGGGTCTCTGCGGTGCCTACAACTGGCTGGACGGCAAGGCGGCCTACGAGATCGACGATACCGGACCCAACCAGCCGGTGAAGAAGGGCGACGTGCTTGACCCGGTGCGCGGCATATTCAAGGGAGTGGACGAGTACGTCTTTTCAAATTCGCACAAGAAAGTGGAGAGCTTCAGCCTCTATTCCATAATGCACAACCCGATGACGAGCTGCGGCTGTTTCGAGGTGATCCTCGCCTACGTGCCGGAGTGCAACGGCGTGATGGCCGTGAACCGCGAGTACACCGGCGACACTCCCGTGGGCATGACCTTCTCGTCCCTTGCGGGCAACGTCGGCGGCGGCATGCAGACGCCGGGGTTCATGGGGTGCGGCAAGGTGTTCCTCACCTCGCCGAAGTTCCTCTTCGCCGAGGGAGGTCCGCGCCGCTACGTCTGGATGACCTCGGAATTGAAAAAGCTCCTCGGCGACGATCTGAAGAGGCTCTTTGAGCGCGAGGGCGTTCCAGACCTGCTCGACAAGATCGCCGACGAGACGGTGTCGGTGAATCCGGCGGATATACGCGCCCACATGGAGAAAGTAAGCCACCCGGCGCTCGTCATGGATGATATGGCTCGCTACGCGGAGGGTCCGGAGCCCGCGGCAACCGTCGCGACTGCAGAACCTTCAGCGACCGCGGCGGGCGCAACGGCAAAGAGTGATGCCGCACCCGCGGCAGGATCGAATGACGCCGCTCCCATCACGCTCGGCCAGCTTGATGCCCTGAAAAAGGAGCTGATGGAGAGCCTCCGCGAGGAGATGAAGAAGGCGGTCACGCGCGAGGTCGTGTCCGACATCATCGGCGTGCTGGAGGAGAAGTTCCTCGGCACGAAGAAGGAAAATCGGGCAGGCGCACCCGCGGTGGAAAGCCGCCCATCAGCCAAGGAAGCGGAGGCGAAGCCGTCGGCGCGCGAGAGGATCGGCGCGGTGAAGAGCTTCGCCATCGTGCGGGAGAAGGCGGAGACGCCGGTGCACCGCGTCACGCTGGGCGCCGCGAAGGCCCAGGGGGGGACGCGCGGCATCGTCCACGAAATTGGCGGCGCCTCGGCGATGCCCTTCCACCACTGGGAAGGGGAGATGCCGAACCGGCCGCTGGTGGCCATGGAAGTCTTCGACCGCGTGAGCGAGAAGTACCCGGCGGCGCTCCGCGCGCTCTGGGGCGACGCGCTCGCAAAACCGGCGGAGATGGCAAGGCTCTGCGTGGAAAAATACGGCGCCGATGTCATCAGCGTGCGCCTGGACGGGACGCACCCGGAGCGGGGCGATATTTCCGCCGCGGATTCGCTCGCGCTGGTGAAGTCGGTCCTCGCGGCGGTGGAAGTGCCCCTCATCATCACCGGCCACAACCACTACGAAAAAATCAACGAGGTGATGAAAGAGATCGCACGCGGATGCGCCGGCGAAAACCTCCTCTTCAACTGGGTGGAGCAGGACAACTACCGCACCGTCGCCGGCGCCGCCATGGCGTACGGACACTCGGTGGTGGCCCAGAGCCCCATCGACGTGAACATCTCCAAGCAGCTGAACATCCTGCTCACCGGGATGGACATGCCGCTGGAGCGCATCGTCATCGACCCGATGACCGGCGCGATGGGGTACGGTATCGAGTACACCTACTCGGTGATGGAGCGCATCCGCACGACGGGCCTCGGCGGCGACAAAATGCTCGCCTCGCCGATGATAGTCTCGCCGGGGCAGGAATGCGCCAAGATCAAGGAGCTCCGCGCGCCGGAAAACGATTTCCCGGCCTGGGGAGACCTCGCGAAGCGCGCCGCGTACTGGGAGCTTTCCACGGCGACGGCGTTCCTCTACTCGGGCGCAGACGTGCTCATCATGTACCATCCGGAAGCCGCCCAGGCGCTCAAGAAGACGATCTTCCGGCTGATGGAAGTGAACGTGTGAAAGCGCGGATGCGTATCCGCGCCATATACAGGAGATAGATATGGCCCTCACCGGACTTCAGATACAGAAACTTCTTCCCGGCACAAACTGCAAGGAATGCGGCTCCAACACCTGCCTGGCCTTCGCCATGAAGCTCGCTGCGAAGAAGGCGGACCTCTCTGAGTGCCCGTACGCCTCCGACGAGGCGAAGCGCGTCCTCGGCGAGGCGACGGAGCCTCCCGTGCGTGCCGTCGCGCTTGGAGAGAAGGGCGATATCGTCACGGGCGAAGAGACCGTGCTTTATCGCCACGAGAAGACCTTTGTGCACCCGACCCTCATCGCCGTCACCATCCGCGATACCGATGATGATGCCGCCGTCGCGGCGGCTATCGAAAATATCAAGAGCTACCGCTTCGAGCGGGTGGGGGAAACATTCGGAATCGACATGGCAGCCCTCCTCCAAAAGGGGAACGACGGCGCGCGATTCATCGCCCTGGCCGAGAAAATCGCCAAGGAGACCGGGAAGCCGCTGGTATTGCGGAGTTCCAACGTCAGTGCGCTGAAGGAAGCATCGAAAAAAATCAAGGGTTCACGGAGCGTGCTCTGCGCGCCCGCGGCCGCGTCAGCCGAAGAGCTTCTCGCTGCGGCGAAGGATGACGGCCATGCCCTCGCGCTGACGGGTAGTATGCTCGACGAGCTCTTTTCAATTGCGCAGAAGATCCGCGACGGCGGCTTCCTGAACGTGCTCCTCCACTTCACGACCCACTCGCTGGCGGAGCAGTTCCAGGTGAACGCCATCGCCCGCACTGCCGCTATCAAGGGCGGCGTGAAGCCGCTTGGATTCCCTTTCCTCAGGTTTATCGACTCGGGGAACGGCCTCGACGACACGGTGGAAGCAGTCACGGAGATCGCGAAGTACGGCGGCATCGTGGCGCTTCCCGGCTTCGATGCCGCGCAGATTGCCGCGCTCATGACGCTTCGCCTCAACATCTTCACCGATCCCCAGAAGCCCATCCAGGTGGAACCGAACATCTACCCCATCGGCGAGCCCACGACGGAGTCGCCGGTCTTCGTCACCACGAACTTTTCCCTCACCTACTTCGTCGTCTCCGGCGAGATCGAGAACAGCGGGAAGAGCGCCTGGCTCGTGGTTCCCGAGTGCGAGGGGATGAGCGTCCTCACCGCCTGGGCCGCCGGGAAGTTCAACGCCGAGAAGATCGCCGCCTTCATGAAGGAACGAAACGCCGACACCATGGTGACCCGCAAGAGGCTCGTCATTCCGGGCTACGTGGCCCAGCTCTCCGGCGAGCTCGAGGAATCGCTCCCCGGCTGGGAGATCCTCGTGGGTCCCCAGGAGGCGGCCGATATCGAGAGCTTCGTCAAATCGCGGCTGTGAGGTGATGCGCCGTGCCACTCGTCGAGTTCCTCCCTTCCGGTAAAAAGATACAAGTGGATGATACCGTCACCCTCGCCGAGGCGGCGCGCCGCGCCGGCGTGGTGGTGGAGCTTCCCTGCGGCGGGAAGGGCACCTGCGGCAGGTGCCTGGTGACGGTCGTCAGCGGCAACGTTGTGCGCTACACGCCGCCGCCAGATGGATCGCTGCCGGAGGAAGCGCTCGCGTGCAAAACCGCCGTCGGTTCCGCCGACTGCGTGATTGAAGTGGCGGAGCACGACCTGGCTTGTGAAGACCGCAGCGGTGATGTCGCCGGCGCCCCGTTCCCTGTCGACGGCCCGCTGGTGGCGCAGTCCCGCATCCAGGTGCCCGCGCCGCGTCCCGATGATGGCCTCTCCGACCTCGACAGGACCAACCGCGAAATATTCCGCCACTTCAACATCGATGAAGTCAGATGGGGACTATCTGCGCTTCGAATCCTGCCGGATTCCCTTCGCGCAGACGCGGGAGATATCGTCCTTTGCTCGTGCATACAAAACGATGTACTGCATGTCACGGGAGCCGGAGCGTGGAAGAACCGCGCGAGGGCTCTGGGCGCCGCTGTGGACCTCGGTACCACCACGGTGGCGGTCCGCATCGTCGACCTTTCGGCGGGTACGGTTCTTGCCGAGATGACCGGCTACAATGACCAGGTCCACCGCGGAGAGGACGTCATCAGCCGCATCAACTACGCGGGCACCGGGGAGCGGCTTGCCGAGTTGAAGGTAAAAGCTCTATTAACGATGAACCGCCTTATCGCGGAAACTGCGGAGCGGTGCGGCATCCCGCGAGATGATATACAGTGCGCGGTGATATCGGGCAATACCATCATGACGCACCTGGCGCTGGGCATCACGCCGGAGTATCTGCGCCTGGAACCGTACACGCCGGCGGTCCTCGCCGTGCCGGAGATGCGCGCCGCTGATATCGGCCTTGATATCAGCCCTTCGGGCGTCGTTTTGATGTCTCCCTCCGTGGGAAGCTACGTGGGCGGCGACATCACCGCGGGACTCCTTTGCACGGACATGTCGAAGGCGGACGATATCGGCCTCTTCATCGACGTGGGAACCAACGGCGAGATCGTCCTGGGGAACAAAGACTTCCTCATGGCCTGCGCCTGTTCCGCGGGACCCGCCTTCGAGGGGGGCGGCATCGGCTGCGGGATGCGCGCCATGGAGGGGGCCGTCAACAGCGTGAAGGTGGATCCCGCGACGGGCCTTCCGTCCTTCGGTGTGATAGGCGGCAAGAAGGCGCGCGGTATCTGCGGCTCGGGGATGATAGATCTGGTGGGAGCCCTGCTCCTTTCCGGATGGCTCGACCGTTCGGGGAGGTTCGCGCGCGACCGGAAATCACCGGCCATCGACGTAGACGGGCGCCGTGCGAAGTACGTGCTTGCACGCAGTGATGAATCGGCGTCCGGGGCGCCTCTTTTCATCACCGAACAGGACATCGACAATATCATGCGCGCCAAGGCGGCGATCTACTCGGCCTGTGCGCTGCTCCTGGGGCACGCCGGGATCGGCTTCGCCGACCTGTCGAGGGTGTACGTGGCCGGGGGATTCGGCAGGCACCTGGATGTGACAAACGCCGTGACCATCGGCCTCCTGGCGGACATTCCCGTGGAGAAGTTCTCCTACCTGGGCAACGCGTCGCTGGACGGCTCAATGCGGCTCCTGCTCTCGGAAGAGTGCCGCGCCCTCCAGCGCGAGACCGCGCGCCGCATGACGTATATCAACCTGAGCGCAGAACCCGGCTATTCCGACCAGTATTCCGCGGCGCTCTTCCTCCCGCACACTGATCTCGGGCTTTTCCCCACGGTCGCGGGGCGGATGAAAAACGGATAATGAACGGCTCCAACCGTCGACAGGCCTACGATTCCGCGGTGAAAAACGCACTGGAGAAGCTCCGCGGGATCGATATGCGCGCACGGTGCCGGGAACTGGGCTTTCCGGAGCCGCTCCCGGACGAAACCATCGCTCTCAGGGCTTTTGGGCGCGACCTGGAGCTGGTTTCGCCCGATTACGATGCCGTGATCGCCGGTACCCGTGAAAAAATCCATGTTTTTAACCGTATCCTGATCCTTCGCTACCTTTGCGCGGATGCTCCGCCTGTCCCGACCGGGGAACTGGTGTCGTTCAGGAGCCTGCCGTCGGGCATATTCTACTGGAATCCGTTCCGGGAACGCTCGGCGGCGCTTTTGGAGAAGAGGTTCGGCAACGATTTGAACCAGATCCGGTGTGCTCTCGTGCGCTTCGACTGGGAACCATACCCCGCGGGAGACCTCGGCGCCTCGATCCACGCGATCGGAGCCGTGCGCGTCTACCTGATTTATCGCGCCGGCGACGATGAATTCCCTCCATCAGCGGAAATT
>JAGODF010000223.1 GCA_017998375.1 Spirochaetota bacterium | reverse complement strand
CCGAGTCGAGTAGCCCGCGGTCCACCAGCACGTCGTTGATGAAGACGATCCACAGGAACGGCAGCGCCGCGAGCACGTACTTCGCGTCGGGATCGCTCCGGTACGCCCGCGCCGACATGTAGAGATGGTACCCCAGCGGCACAAGCCATCCCGGCTCCACCACCCAGAGAAGCACCCGGTTCCACACGAAGACGTCGTTGAAAACGACGACCGTTGCCGTGGTCGCAGCTGTCACCAGCCAGTAGAGGTAATGCAGCGGGCCGTGCTTCCCGGAGAAGAAATAGGTGATGTATTCCATGAGGAAAAAGAGGATGATGAAGAGCATCAGGTACTCGACGCGCTTCAGGAGCAGGAAATTTTCCGTGAGGAAATATTTCGCCTGCGTCCGGAGAAAGAGGTACACCGCCGTGGAGAGCGTGAACAGCGCGAAGAACAGGTACTCCCTGTCGATGGAGCGCGTGATGAAGATCATGCCGAAGTAGACCGCAACCGCCAGGTAGACCATGACGAAGAGCATGTCGAAGAACTCGCGCGCGATGAAGCGCCGCTGCAGCTCCTGGTACGGTCCTATTCTGAAATTGCCCCGGTACGGGCCGTTCTCGTAGGGGAAGAGCCCGGCGACCCGCAGCGCCAACACGTTCTCCGCGCCGGGCCTGATGAGCGTGGTGGGCAGCTCGTAGATGCGCTTGCGGTCGTAGGCGGAGACTCTCCCCGGCGGGAACTTCCCGGTGCCGCCGACGCGCTGGCCGTTGAAATAGAGCTCGTCCACGTCGCTTATGATGCCCAGCTCCGCGCCGAGCGAGTAATCCGGCAGGCCGGCGGGAAACCTGACGCGGACGCGGTACCAGCAGACGGACGGCGCGTCGGGATAGACGCTGTTCCAGCTCGAGGGAAGCGCGATCGCATTCCAGGCGCGGTCGTCGTATTCGGGCCGGGCAAACGCCGGATCGTCCCCGCGGTTGATGAGCACCGCCTGCCGGCCGGTGAAGTCCAGCGTGGCGGTGTAATCGTCTATTGCAATCACCGGCGCGGCGGACCAAAGCGGGAGCGCGTGGAATACGATGAACATCGCGCAGAACAGGCGTACTGCCGCCGGTATCGTCCCGCGGATCGTCATATCATCCCCCTCACTTGCCGAGGTACGTGTCGTTTTCCCAGCGTCCCTGGAGCACTTTGCCGTCACTGCCCCGGTACGTGCCCGTTCCATGGAAGCTGTCGTCGCGCCACTCGCCCTCGTACCTGCTGCCGTTCGCCCAGCGGTAGGTGCCGATTCCGTTTTTCTTCCCGTTCCTGTAGTCGCCGTCATACCTGTCCCCCGCGAACTGGGACCTCGGCCCGAAAGTGTACGTGCCCCTTCCATGCATCATGTCGTTCTGCCATTCGCCGTCGTACCGGTCCCCCGCCGACGGCGAGCCGGGGCCGAAGGTGTAGACGCCGCGGCCGTGCATCCTGTCGTTCTGCCATTCGCCGTTGTAGGAGTCGCCGTTCGCCAGGTGGACCACGCCCATCCCGTGCGGCATTCCGTCCTTGAATCTCCCCGTGTACTTGCTGCCGTTGGGCTGCATGAAGGTGCCGGTGCCGTTCACACAGTCGCCCTGCACGCACTTGCCGCCGTACTGGCGCGCCGCCGGGCGCGCGGCGGTGTTCTGGGTGTCATAGGAATCCTTCCCCTGGCGCGCGTCGTCACGCGAGGGCGTGCATCCCGGGGCGGCGAGGATGATACAACACATCATCAATGTAAAAAAGCGGGATTGCATGATATCACCTCTGTAATTTCGCAATTCGCGGCTCCGCGTGAGCCACGCTGTCATCATGCGCAACGGCAGGGAGCGCGGCGATCTCACCTGAACGAGCCAACACCGTCATCGCGAGCGACCGCAGTGAGCGCGGCGATCTTTTTCATATCGGGAATTCATTCCGTTATAGGGATCACCACGTCGGTCTGCGGCCTCCTCGTGATGACACACTGCTTTTGCCTTTACCCCTTGACTCTCTCCGCGACCTCCGCGGCTCCGCGTGAGACCTTGCCGTTACCCTTTGCCTTTCTCCGTGTACTCTGTGCCTCTGTGGCTAATACTCACCGCTTATTAATAACCGCGTCAACCAGAATTCCCATCCGAATCTCCGCCGTGGAAGAAGGCGTAGACCGCGCGCGCCGTTTCCTCGCCGATGCCCGGCGCCTTCACCAGTTCATCCAGGTCCGCCGCGGTGATCCGCTCCATGGTACGGAAGTGCCGGAAGAGGAGGCGGCGCTTCTTCTCGCCCACGCCGGGTATCTCGTCGAGGCGGGAGCGCACGGCGCCCCGCTCCCGGAGGTTCCGGTGATATCCCACGGCAAAGCGGTGCGCCTCGTCGCGCACCTGCTGGAGGATTTTCAGGCCCGGACTGCCCTCGCCCAGCCGGAGCGGTTCGCGTTCCGGGTCGAGGTACACCTCCTCGAACTTCTTCGCCAGGGAGATGATGGGAACTTGAGCACCAAGCGCATCCGCCGCCTCCCGCGCCCGGGCGAGCTGCGTCCTTCCGCCGTCTATCACCATCAGGTCCGGCAGGCCCGCGTTCTCGTTGAGGCAGAACTGCAGCCGCCGGGAGACCACCTCGTGGATCATGCCGGGATCGTTGGCGCCCTCGTAGCCGCGTATCCGGTACCGTCGGTACTGCGACCTGTCGGGCACGCCGCCGCGGAACTGGACCATGGACGCCACCGCGTTGGTCCCCTGTATGTTCGATATATCGAAGCACTCGATGACCTCCGGGGACCCGCCCAGCCCCAGTGCGCCGGCAAGCTCCTCCAGGGCCTTCGCCCGGTCCGCGGCGGTGCCGGCGCTCCTGCGCTCCGCGGCGATGACGTCCAGGTTCCGGGCGATGAGGTTGAGCACCGCGCGGTCGTCCTGCGACTTTGCCTGGACCAGGGCGACCTTCCGGCAGGCCTTCGACTCCAGGTACTCTTCCAGGAGCGCGGCGTCGTCCACCTTCACCGACGTGATGATCCGCGCCGGCACCTCCGCCTTGCCGTAATGCTCCACGATGAACAGGCGCGCGATCTCCCCCGGCGACGCGTACTCCACGTTGTCGAAGACCCTGATAATCCTCCCCAGCATGATCCCCCTGCGGAACTCGAAGAGGAGCGCCAGCGCCTCGCCTCGCCCGGAGAGGATGCCGATATAGTCGTGGTCCGCCACGGAGGCGAGGTGCATCCGCTGGGCCTCGGTGATCTTCGCGATGTCGTCGATGACGTCGCGGATGCGCGCGGCCTTCTCGTACTCCATCCGCTCCGCGTGGCCCTTCATCAGGCCGCGGAGGCGCTCCAGCACCGGGTCCACGTCGCCCTCCAGGAACTTCACCGCGCCGGCGACTATCTCGCGGTACTCCCCGCGCGATATCTCCCCCAGGCACTGCCCGTGACAGCGCTTCATCTGGTAGTTGAGGCACGGCCTCTCGCCGGGCCGGAGGGGGATCTTCCGCGTGCAGGTCTTCAGCTTGAAGGTCGTATTGATGAGCGATATCATCCTCCGCGCGGCCTGGGCGTCCGTGTAGGGGCCGAAGTAGCGGTTGCCGGGGTCCGTCATCCTCCTGGTGAGGACGACGCGGGGATAGTCCTCGCCCAGCGTCACGGCGATGTAGGGATACCGCTTGTCGTCCTTCAGGCGGATATTGAAGCGCGGCTTCTGCTTCTTGATGAGGTTGTTCTCGAGGATGAGCGCCTCGATCTCGGATGCGGTGACGATGATGTCGATATCGGCGATGCTCTTCACCAGCACCGCGGTCTTGATGTCCCGGTCGGACCTGGTGAAGTAGGACGATACGCGCTTCTTCAGCGACGAGGCCTTGCCGATGTAGATGACCTCGCCGCCGGCGTCCTTCATCAGGTAGACGCCGGGGTCCGCGGGGAGCCCCTCAAGCCTGGCCGCTATGCTGTCCGGGACCCGCTCCATACCGCTCCTTCAACTGCGTCACCTTCTCCACGTAGCCCCGCGCCAGGTCATGGGCGGGATTGATCTCCAGGGCCTTCCCGAACATCGCGAGGGCCTCGTCGTAGCGGCGGAGCCTCGCGCAGGCCACGCCCAGGTTGAAATAGCTCCCGAAGCTCTCTGGCCTGATCACCTGGAGCGCCTTGAAGATATGGATCGCTTCGTCCAGTTCCCCTTCCTTGAGCTTCCGCACGCCGGCCTTGAAAATTTCGTCCACCGGATCGCTGGCGGCAGCCTCAGGTGCCGCGGACGGTTCTTCGCCCGATGTCCCTTCCGCGGGAGACTCTTCCGCGATCGATTCCCGCGCCGCCGCGGGAGACTCTTCCGCGGACCGGCCGTCAACCACGGACTCCTCCGGCGCACGCGCGGCGGGCGGCTGCGCGGCCGCCTCCTTCAGGCTCCGCATCTCCTCGATGAGGCCGTTGAACGAGGCGGCGAGCTCCTGCATCTCGTCGCCGGCCGGTGCGGAGATGTTCACCGCCAGGTCGCCCCGGGACGCCCTGCCGAAGTAGCCGGCGAGATTTTTCAGGAAGAGCGAGTAGCTGTGGATGAAGAGCGCCACGGCCAGCGCCACCAGGGCCGCGGCGGCGGCGTTGATGACGGCCACGTTGCGCTTGATGCCCCGGATCGACGCGTCGTACTCCACGAGGGCCGAGGCGGTCCTCCCGGCGGAGGAGAAGAAACCCACCACGAGGTTCCGATTCCTCAGCCGGAAAGGCTGGTAGACCGCGCGCCAGGTGAACGCGCCGGACTCGTAGACCGACGGGTCCACCGTGGGAGCGTAGACTCCCTTCTTCAAGTGCTCGGTTTCCCGCTCCAGGGTCACCACCGACTTCACCTCGGCCTCCACGCGGAACGCCGCGTTCAGGGGGACCTTTTCAAGGACCCGGTAGTAGTCGTCGTCGGAGGTGCGCGAGAAGACGAGGATGTGCAGCAGCGCCGGGTCGCCCGCGGCCGCGTTCTTCAGCGCGGCGGCGAGGTCGGCGGAGTGGTTGTATCGCCCTCCCCGCACCCGGTCCATGACGGCGCCGGTCTTCTCCAGCAGCAGTTCCTCGCTCCCGGAAAGGAGCATGGCCCGGACCAGGCCGGCGTTCTCCGTGATCACGTAGCGGAACGCCACCGCCACCAGGATGATGGAGACGACGAACACCGACGACACGAATATCACGAACCTGCGCGACATGCCGCTTCCGAACAGTCCCATGCGCTATCCCCTCGGAATGATGAACTCGAACCGGCTTCCCCTGCCGGACTCGCTGGTGACGCTGATGCTCCCGCCGTGGAGCTCCACGAACTTCCGGCAGATCATCAGGCCAAGGCCGCTGCCCTTCTCTCCCCGTGTCCCCTCGGTCTGCGTGTACGTGAACGAATCGAAAAGCTTGTCGATGATGTCCGGGCCGATGCCCACGCCGCTGTCCGACACCATAACGGAGACGTGGGTTTCATTGCCCTCGGCGGTGACCGATATTTTCCCGTTCTCCGTGAACTTGTTCGCGTTGGTGATGAGGTTGTTCATCACCTGCAGGAGTTTCATTCTGTCGATGGACGCCACGGGGTCCTCCAGCCGGTTGTGGAACACGATCTCGTTGTTCTTGTCCACCGCCAGGAGGAGGATGTTGTTGATGCTGGTGTTGATGATTTCCGCCATGTCCGCATCCTCGCGGTTGAGGGGCATGACGCCGGTCTCGATCTTCGACACGTCCAAAAGCTCGTTCACCAGCGCGTAAAGGTTCTCGGAGATGTCGCGGATGATGAGGAGGTACCGTTTCTCGTCCTCGCTGAAGTTCCCCTTCTTCATGAGGTAATTCACGTACCCGCCGATGGTCGCCAGGGGTGAGCGCAGGTCGTGGGACACCACGGAGAGGAACTCGTTCTTCAGCGCGTTCAGCTTCTTCAGCTCCGCGAGGTTCCTGGCGTTTTCCCTCTGGAGCGTCACCCGCTCCGCGGCGCGGTTGATGACGAGCCGCAGGGTGGGCACGTCCACCGGTTTCTTGATGAAGTCGTAGGCGCCCAGCTTGATCGCCTGGATGGCGCTCTCGACGGAAGCGTACCCCGTGAGGACCAGGGGAAGCGTGTCGATGTTCTCCCGCCGGACGTGCTCCATGACGTCCAGCCCGCCCTTCCCCGGCATGTTAAGATCGGTGAGGACGATATCGTATTCCCGCGTCCCGAGCTTGTGGATGGCCTCCTCGCCGCTGTAGGCGCAGTCCAGCGAGTAGCCGTCCCGCTCCAGGGCGCGCGAAACCCGCGAGGCGATCTTCTCCTCGTCGTCCACCACCAGAATGCGTATTCCGTTCCTTTCCATCGGTCACACCGGGCAACACCGCGCACGAGTATCCCCAACTCGGCCCGCGCAGGCAATCAATTTTTCCTTATGGCATACTTAAAAGACTAACCACAGAGGCACAGAGGCACGGAGAAAAGATATTATAGTATGCGTCTGCGCGTGAAAAAATGCCGCTGCCTTCACCCTTCACCACTGTCCCTCCGTGCCTCTGCGTCTCCGTGGTTGCCGTTATGCTTTATTCAAACAGATCACGCATGCAGATGCGGGGAACAATTTTTCGATTGCAAATATTCAAGAAACAGGGCATCTGGTGCCCACTGTCATCTATCGAACATATATAATGATATCACATATTTCAACAATAATAATCATGTCAAGCCGCGGTGCCTTTGTGCCGATGATGATGAGGGGGTGATATATGCCCATTTACGACACGAGCACACCTGCCGCGCGCCGCGCGCTTCGGGCGGCAACCATCGTCCTCGCCGTGGCTCTTTCCGGCGCGGGCGCCGCGCAGGGAACCGGCCCCGGCAACAAGGCGCCCGCGAAGTCGCCCGCAGCTCCCGCGGCGATACAGCAGAAATCCGCCACAAAAGTCCCGGCCGGCGATTCGGCGCAGGCACCCGCGCGGCCCCAGGCCCCGGTGCAGGACAAAAAAGCCACTGCGCCGGATTCCGGCGCGGCGGTGAAAGACGCGGAAAGGAAGGCCGCCGCCGAGAAACGCAGGGAAGAGAAAAAAAAGAAGGACGAGGAGCGGGAGAAAAAGCAGGTAGACTGGATCGAGA
>JAGODF010000004.1 GCA_017998375.1 Spirochaetota bacterium | reverse complement strand
CCCCAGGGATGGCTCCCCGCCGGCTTCACGCCTGCGAAGAGCTCGGTCTCCGCGGCCGATTCCTACCAGTTCGGCGAAGCGGTGAAGAAGCCCCAGTGGTGGATGCTCTGGGCAATGCCCTTTCTCAACGTTTCGGCTGGTCTGGGTCTCATCTCCCAGCTTTCGCCGATATCCCAGGAGCTCTACAAGCCGTATGTCACGTCACTTACCGGCCAGGATCTTATTAAAGCTCTTGCTGCAGCCGGCGGGATGGTTGTCGCGATTACCGCCATCTTCAACGGTCTCGGTCGCCTCTTCTGGGCGAGTGTTTCCGACAAGATTGGCCGTCGAGGCGTCTTCATGACCATGTTCGTAACACAGTGCGTCCTGTACGTCCTGGTGGCACTGAACATCATCAGCAACTACTACCTGTTCATGGTGGTCGGCTGCTACCTGCTTGCGTGCTATGGCGGTGGATTCGCCACGATGCCCGCGTTTGCGGCAGACGCGTTCGGCCCGGGCTACATCGGAAAGGTCTACGGTTTCATGCTAACAGCATGGAGCGCCGCCGGACTGGTCGGCCCGTTCGTATTCGCGGCCTTCAAGGGCCAGGCACTCTACATCGCCGCCGCGCTCCTCGCGATCGGTTTTGTGATTGCCCTGATCTACAAGGCTCCGACGCACAAAAAAGCGTAATTGAATCACACGGAACACCGGGGCGGGGCACGGGCCCCGTCCCGGTGGTTTCCTCTCTCGAAAAACAATTATCCTGATAAAGGAGAACGCACATGCAGAATGTTAACCTGAAAGAGCTCATTGACAAGGCGATAGCGAGGGAGGTGGAGGCGTTCGAGTTCTATACGAAACTCGGAAACAAGGTTAAGGACAACGTCGCGAAGGATGCGCTGAAATTCCTCGCGTCGGAAGAAAAGAAGCACAAGGAGTTCCTCGAATCGTATAAAAGCGGAAAAATAGGTTCCGCCGGTTTGAGAATGACCGAAGTGATCGATTACAAGATTGCGCAGTTCATGGACAAACCCGACATTGAAAAAGACCTGGACACGAAGGACGTCTACCTGGTTGCGGCGCATCGTGAACAGAATTCATATGAGTTTTACAAGGGACTTTCTGAATTGCAGCCCGCGGGGGAAGTGAAGGACGTGCTTCTCCGGATGGCGAATGAGGAAATGAAACACAAGGAAAAGGTAGAGTATCTCTATTCCAACACGGCGTTTTTGCAGACCGAGGGCGGCTGATACGTCGTCGGGTTGTTGTTATACCAGCAGACATTACAGCATACGCGGAGGATGACATGGCAGACAAAAAGTTGGTTCTGGTAATCGATGATGATCCCGATATCATAGATTCCCTCGAAGTGATACTGGGCAGGGGCGGGTTCGCCGTCGCGAAGGCCATGAGCGGGCAGGAAGGGATAGACGTGGCCGTGAAGAAGAAGCCCGATCTCATCCTCTGCGACATGATGATGGAGAGAATCGACGCGGGATCGAAGGTGGCTGAAGAACTCAGGAAGAAGCACGTGGGAGTGCCGATCTTCCTCTTGAGCAGCATCGGTGACGCGACGGCGTCGAACATCGAGATTGACAAGCTCGGTTTCAACGGAATGTTCCAGAAACCGGTGAACCCGGAGCAGCTCATATCGACCATAAAAAAGACTCTTGGCGTCTGATGCACGGAGTTCCGGTCCTGGAATTGTCCCGGAGAGCACGCGAACGCGCGGCGGATACGGCATCGGCAGGGCGGCATTGTATAATGTCGCCCTTTCGTTTTATCGATCTTATGATAATTAATCATATCCCATGAATACAACAGCAAAGAAACCTGATCCCGTACTCCATGTGTCGGTATCTATCGCTTTACGGGCACTGTGCCTTGTGCTTTGCGCGGGCGTACTATTCGCAGATGCCGGCTGCGCCGGAAGATCCGCCTGGTCGGAGCCCGATACCTGTGTCCTCACCGTGATCAACGGGCAGGGTAAAACCTTCAGGGTGACCGCCGAGAAAGCGGACAACGATTACCGGAGGATGAAGGGCCTGATGTACCGCACGTCCTTGGAAACCGACCGCGGCATGCTCTTTATCTTTGACCGGGAACAGGTGCTGTCGTTCTGGATGAGGAACACCTACATTCCATTGAGCATCGCCTACATCGACGCGGCCGGTATCATCCGCGACATTTACGAAATGCGCCCCCTGGATGATTCCGTCACGTACCCGTCGAGAAGCAGGGTGAAGTACGCCCTGGAGATGAACCGGGGCTGGTTCAGCGATCGCGGGGTGACTCCGGGCAGCAGGATCGTGCTGGATGGATGCCTCCGTAAATAGGATACCCGTATCTCCGGACGAGAGGGCGCTGCTCGTTGCCCTGAAGATCGGCGCCCAGCGCCAGGAGGAGGTCCGCGAATCCCTGGAAGAGTTAAAGCTTCTGGTCAAGACCGCGGGGGCCCTCGTTGTAGACGCGCTGGTATTCAGCAGGGAATCCCCGGATCCCGCCTCGGCGGTGGGGAAAGGACAGCTGGAGCAGGTAAGGGCGCTTGTCGGCTCAAAGGACATCAGGCTCGTGGTATTCGACCTGAACAGCATGAAGCCGAACCAGGTGCGCAACCTTGAGGAAACCCTCAAGTGCCGAGTCCTCGGCAGGACGGAGATCATCCTGGATATTTTCGCCAGACGGGCTCGGAGCGCGGAGTCGAAGATACAGGTGGAGCTCGCCCAGCTCCGGTACACGCTTCCACGGCTCAAGGGCCTGGGCGGGGTGCTCTCCCGGCTTGGCGGCGGCATCGGCACCAGGGGGCCGGGCGAAAAGATGATAGAAACCGACCGCCGCCACATCCTCCGCCGCATCACCGTGCTCAAGAAAAAGCTCGAGAAGATAACCAGGCACAGGCGGCTGGTGCGCACATCCAGGTCGGGGCAGGTCCTGGGTGCCGTGGTGGGCTACACCAATGCCGGCAAATCGACGCTTATCAACCTCCTGGCCCGCGACGACCTCTTCGTCGAGGACCGGCTCTTCGCAACCCTCGACGCCTACACCCGCTCCGTGTTCCTCGACGACGAACGCAAGGTCCTCCTGACGGACACGGTGGGATTCATCCGCAACCTGCCGGCCAACCTCGTGGAATCATTCAACTCGACACTCGAGGAGATCAGCGGCGCCGATTTCATCATACACGTCGTCGATTCGTGTTCCAGCGACATCGAAGGAAGCATCGAAACGGTAAACCGCGAGCTGGCGTCCCTCGAAAGCCTGCGGAAGCCGGTGCTTCTCTTTTTCAACAAGATGGACGCCGTCCGGGACATGGACTCGGTACGCCGGGCGATGGCCGGCCATCAGGGAGCCGTTTCCGGCTCCTCCCTCCGAGGGGATGGTATCGACGTCCTCAAGGCGGAATTGATGCGCCTCCACGACGAATTCGCCTCGCCGGAACGGATCCGGTGTTAAAGCTGCGCGCGGAATCGGCCGATTTATGTAACATGAGGAAAAGATACGCGTTCATGGCGGTCCTGGCAGGGGCCGGGCTCGTGGTGCTTGCGGGGTATGGCATTTCCGCGGGTGACCAGCCGCGGCCGGTTCCGGTGAGGGATGACAATTTCGAGAAACTCGAGAATTCCATCATCATCAACGGGATTATCGAGGATGCGGGGCAGTCTCAAGTTGAAGCCGATGCCGAGGAAGGGAGAATCATCATCGATGACGATTTCATCGCGGGTGATCCCGTGATGGATAAAGCGCCTGGAGATTCCACTTTTCAGAAGGAGTTCCGCGACATGATGCGTAAGGACTCCCGGTGGCACCTCACGCGCTACCGCATACGGAACGGGGACAATCTCTGGTCCATCGCACGGCGCTTTAAAATTGATCACAGGCTTATTATCAGGGCGAACGACATCAGCAATCCCGACAATCTCGGCAGAGGGAAAACCATTCTGGTTCCCAACCGCGAGGGAGTTCGATACAGGATACGGAAGAACGACACGCTGGCCGCCATCGCAAGACGCCATTCCGTGACTGCCGGGGTGATAAGTTCTCATAACGGAATCGTCGCCGCGAGAATCGTAGCAGGCAGGTCGATATTCATTCCGGACGCCCGCCCAGAGAGAAGGAAGGAGCGCGTGGAACGTCCCGCCAGGGAACACCAGTCGATAGCCGCGGAAGAAGAAAGGACGGCGCGTCTGCGTTTTCGCTGGCCGCTTTCCGGCAGGATCACCTCGTCCTTCGGCATGCGCACCAGCCCCATTTCGGGTAAGAGGAGCTTCCATACCGGCATGGACATCGGCTGTTCAATGGACACGCCGGTGAGGGCCGCCGCGGCGGGCAAGGTGATTTTCAGCGGGTGGAAGGACGTATTCGGGAACACCGTCATCATCAGGCACAGGGACGGGTATATCAGCGTCTATGCGCACCACAAGACCAATACCGTGCAGGAAAACGATACGGTGAAGGCCGGTGATGTCATCGCGCGCTCCGGCACCTCGGGTGCGTCGACGGGCCCGCACCTCCATTTCGAGATACGGAAACACCTCACGCCGCTCAATCCACGGAGGTTCCTCCGCTGAAATGATACGCGTGAAACACATGGCATCGATCTTCGCCGCTCTCGCGGCAGCGTGCATCCTCCAGTCTTCGGCCGCGGATTCGGCCCAGCTGCGGGCACTGAACCCGCGGGACAGGGTGAAGGTGTTCTATACGGAGACCGATTCCAAAGGGTGGACTGCGGTTCCCAGGGGCGAGGTGGTGTCGATAGGCGTGAGGGAGGATTCCGCAAGCCAGGAGCTCATGAAGGCAGCGCAGAAATGGAGCAAGGCGACGGTGAGGCTCTATTCTCCCGAGGGAGTGAAAAGGGGCGACCAGCTTTTCGTGGTCAACGCGCGCAACCTGGTCGTCGCAAGGATAGACGTGAAGTCGGTTTTCCAGAGCGAGACTTTCGGGACCATGCTGACGGGTACCGGCAACTTCACGTCGGCGAGGAACGGGTTTTTGGTCGTTCAGAAGGTGGACGATAATTATTCCAAGTACGCGTACATCTACAAGGCGCGGGGCGATTATTTCAAGGGCAATGGCGATACCGGCAAGGCCATCGAGCTCTACAAGAAGTCCCTGGAAATGGACAGGCGGTATCCGGAAGCCCATCTGGCCCTGGGGTACGTTTACATGCGGGAGGACATGATGTCCTTCGCGTCGAAGGAGTTTAACGAGGCCTACAGGGAAATCGACAGGATATACGACAACGAGGACAGGTACCAGCTCCTGAAGGGGCTGACCACGTTGCGCTTCAGGATGGCGTACGAGTACCCGGTGAGCAATGCGGCACGCACGGAGCTCGTGCGCGAAGGAATACGCTACGCGGACGAGGCGTTGAAGATATATCCCGATTCGCGGGACGTAAATCTCTGCCTGGGAATGTTTTACTACAAGGGACCGGAGCCCCAGGACGTAAAGGCAAAGCACCAGTTCCTCAAGGTGGTTGAGATAGATCCCATGAACGTGCGCGCGTACCTGGCGCTGGCTGAGCTGTACCGCAGGCACGATAACGGCAGCAAGGCCCTGGAATACGCCAGGAAGGCCCTGGAAGTGAGTCCCGACAGCGTCGAAGCCAAAAGGCTGGTCAACCGCCTGCAATAATCACAGATACCGCCATACAGGCGAATTAATGCAGCATGTGGTCAATACATGCAACTTCCGATAATATATCTTATGTCACATAAGAAAATTAATGCCCAATTCAGTTCCTCCCGCCTTCGTGAATTACCCGCGTCATCGCCCTTCCCCTGACACCGTGACAGTTCCGGTCGAGAAACTGATATGCATTCCTTTACGGCTACGCGAGGATGTGCGCGCACGCGGACTCCCGTATCCGTGCCGCATACTAAATTACTTCCGGCACATTAAAAATTTTATTGCAATAATATCGCGTTGTTTATTTCTTAACGCGACTGACGATTCGGACTTGCCGTGGCAGCATTGCGCGCCATGCCAGAACACCGTTACAACACTGCGAATGATTATTGGGGATTATCTGCGATGAGCGATAGGATGACACTCGAGGAATGCCTGAAATGCGTGCACCACGCCAGCTACCGTGAAGGCGCGGTCATGTGCAGGTACTGGCACAGGGAAGAACAGAGGATGACGCAGACAATCGACAAGATATCGTTTCTGATAAACTGCCCCCGGACGGAGGGCAGCCGCGACTAGCGGGGAGACTACTCCGCTTTCTGGTACCTGTTGACGATCCTCCGGCCCTGGTATGGCTGGTCGATGACCATGACAGTATCGGTGACAGAAATCACCGTGTTGACGAAGGTGTTTCCGCTGGAGTCCTTTTCGGTTATCACGTTGCCGGTGGCCGCCCAGGTTATCGGGATGTTGATACCGGCGCTTCCCCGTCTTTCCGTGACGGAACCCGTGCCGTCCTTCGAGAGCAGCCAGCGCATCGATCTCTCGCTCTCCGTGGTGTCCCGGCAATTATCTCCCTTGCCATCGCACTCCTTTCCGATCCTGAACCACGTGCCGATGACCCTCGCGCCTATCCCCGCGTCCGCCGACACCGTGGGCGTGGCCGTGTTCCTTCCCCCGCACGAAAGAATGACCGCCGCCAGGATGCAGAGAACCGCTGTTGACGCATTCGTAGTCCTTATTATCATGGTAAGCCTCGCTTAATAATTTTAGGATGAAGATGTCCGGGTGCATTGTACAGCAGTCGCCGAGCGATGTCAACCACCAGTGGCGCCGGGGGCGCCTCGCCGGAAAAAATTCTTGCCAGAAAAAGCGTAGTACTATATATTTGTATAGTATTGGAGGTGCGCGGATATGAACGTGGCGAGTGTAATGGAACCGGCCCCGGGTATACTGGGAGGCTTTTGCCGCACCGGCTGGCTTGAGCTGCCGTTCCTCCTGGCTGCCATACCCGCGGGGTTCCCCTCGCCGGCCGACGACTACGTCGACAGGAAGCTCGATCTCAACGAGTTCCTCGTCCGGCACCCCGCGGCGACCTTCTTCGTCCGCGTCGCCGGCGACTCCATGACCGGGGCGGGCATCCGCTCCGGCGACATCCTCGTAGTGGACCGGGCCCTCGCGCCGGAGAACAACCGGATCGTCATCGCGGCGCTCAATGGCGAGCTCACGGTGAAGCGGATCCGGAAGGACGGCGGGAGGCTCTTCCTGGTGCCGGAGAACAGCGATTTCGCGCCCCTGGAGGTGACCCCGGAAATGCAGTTCGAGATATGGGGCGTCGTGGCGCACGTCATCCATTCCCTGTGAGCGCCGCGCCATGTTCGCCCTGGTGGACTGCAACAATTTCTATGTTTCCTGCGAACGCCTCTTCATGCCCTCCCTGGAGAAGGTTCCAGTGGCGGTGCTCTCCAACAACGACGGCAACGTGGTGGCGCGCTCCAACGAGGTGAAGGCCCTGGGGCTGGCGTTCGGCGCGCCCTACCACGAATGCCGGGGGCTTGTCGAGAAGCACGGCATGCGGATCTTTTCGTCGAACTACACCCTGTATGGCGACCTGTCCCACCGGGTAATGGAAACCCTTGCCCGCTTCGCCCCCGCCATGGAGGTATATTCCATAGACGAGGCGTTCCTGGACCTCAGCGGCATGCCGGAGCGGGACCCCGACGTGTGGGGAGAGCGCGTCAGGGCCGCCGTGCGGCAGTGGACCGGCATCCCGGTCTCCATTGGGATCGCCCCCACGAAAACGCTGGCGAAGCTGGCGAACCGGATCGCCAAAAAGCGGTTCCCGGAACGGGGCGTCTTCAGCTTCGCGGACGCGGAGGGAATCGGCGAGCTGCTGGAGGGCGTCCCGGTGGAGGATATCTGGGGCATTGGCCCGCGGTACGCGCGCCTCCTGGAGCGACGCGGGGTGCGCACGGCGCGCCAGTTCCGCGACCTGCCGGACCGGTGGATCAGGAAGCGGATGACCGTCACGGGACTCCGTACCGCCTGGGAGCTCCGGGGATTTCCCTGCCTGGAGCTGGAGGAGAGCGCGCCGCCGCGCAAGGGGATCGTGAGTTCCCGTTCCTTCGGGCGGCCCGTGGAATCGCTCGGGGAGCTCCGCGAGGCACTGGCGGGCTACGTGTCGCGCGCGGCGTTGAAGCTCAGGCGCCAGAACTCCTCGGCCTCCTTCCTGGGAGTGTTCCTCGCCACGAATCCCTTTCGCGAGGGACCCCAGTACTCGAACTTCACCGCCGCGCGCCTCGCGGTGCCCACATCGTACACGCCGGAGCTCATCGCCCGGGCCCACCGATGCCTGGATGACATCTATCGCCCCGGCTTCCTCTACAAGAAGGCCGGGGTGATGCTGGCCGATATCATCCCCGATGACCACGCCACGGGAGACCTCTTCGCGGGCCCCGGGACGGCGGAACGCAGGCGGAACCTGTCCGGTGTCGTGGACCGCGTCAACGCGCGCCTGGGCAAGGGGGCCCTCTTCTACGCCGCCGAGGGGGTCGGCGTGACCTGGGGCATGCGCCGCGCGCTCCTCTCGCCGTGCTACACCACCCGCTGGAGCGAGCTCCCCGTGGTGAATGCTTCCTGATCGTGCGCGAAAAACAGTTGATTGCCAGGGCGCCGGTGTATAGGTTTACCGTAATATGGAAACGGGACCCCACGAAAGCTCGACCGCGCGCGATGGAATTCCTTCCGAAAGCGAATGCATGGCGCTCATGCGGAAGCACGGGATGCTTCCTAACATCATGGAGCACTCGCTCCAGGTGATGAAGGTCGCCCTGGCCATCGCGGACAACCTGAAGGACGGGTGCCGGGTGAACCGCGCACTGGTGGTGGCCGGGGCCCTGCTCCATGACATCACCAAGACACGCTCGCTGGAGACGAAGGAACGGCACGATGAAACCGGCGCCGAGCTTCTTCGCGGTATGGGCCTCGAACGCGTGGCCTTCATCGTGGGGCAGCACGTGTTTTTCACGGGCTTCGATCCCGCCGGCCCGCTGGAGGAGCGGGAAATCGTCTACTACGCGGACAAGTGCGTCATGCACGACAAAATCGTATCTGTCCACGCGCGGGTGGACGATCTGGTGGAGCGGTACGGCACCACGCCGGAGCGCCGGGAGCTCATCCTCAGGAATAAGGACCTCATACTCGGCATGGAAAGGAAGATCGCCTCATTCATGAGGGACGATATCAACCACGTCGTCGGGAACTGACGCGGCAATCTACCATGGCACAGGCACACCACCAGCGTTTTCTCATCCTTGACTGCTACGTCGACGAGCCCGCGTGTCTCGGAGTGCCACCTTTCATCGCGCCCTACCCGCGTTACGTCTTCGGCGCTCTCAGGGATGCGGGCGTTCCCCCGGAACATATCGACTACCGGACCGTGGACCACCTGCGGGAGAACGACTGCGCCCTTGACGTCGCGTATGAACGTGTCTTCGTGATCGGAGGCGCGGTGGTGCCGGGGAAATACCTGGGGTTCCGCATCGGGACCGTCGCCGAGATCGGGAGGATACTCGCGCGCAACCCGCGTCAGCGCTTCTCCGTGGGAGGACGCGTGAGCCGGATGATCGAGGGCAACAGTCATCCCAATGCGACACTCCTCTCGGGTGACATCGAGAAGCACGCGTACCACGCGGCGCGCGGCAACGAGGTCGATGCGGAGCGAAACACTGCGGAGATAGCCCGCTGGGCCGTGGCGGGGGCACCCGTGGTGAAGAGGCACCCGGAGTACCCGGTGCTCATCTGCGAAATGGAGACGTACCGGGGATGTCCCCGGAGACAGCGCTGCTCCTTCTGCTCGGAGAACCTGCGGAGTGGCGTGTCGTTTCGGGAGGAGGCCGATATCATCGCCGAGATCGACGCGCTTGCCGGCGAGGGAATATCTCGCTTCCGGCTCGGGAGCCAGCCCGACATCCTCCAGTACGGGTCGTCCCTGGAGGAGTTCCGCGGGGGGCACCCCCGCCCGGCGCCGGAAAAGGTCATCGCCCTGCTTGAAAAGATCCGCGTGAGGATGAACTCCGGGGTGATATCGCTCCTGAACGTGGACAACGCCAACCCGGGCACCATCGCGCGGTTTCCCGGGGAATCGGAGGAAATCCTGGCTGCGCTGGCAGGTACGGTGACACCGGGCGACACGCTCGCGCTGGGCGTCGAGTCGTTCGATCCGGAAGTGATCGGCCGGAACAACCTTAAGGTCGCGGCCGGGGATATCCTGCCCGTGGTTGAGCTCGTGAACCGCGTGGGAGGCATGCGGGTGCACGGAGTTCCG
This sequence comes from Spirochaetota bacterium, assembly GCA_017998375.1. Classification (GTDB taxonomy): domain Bacteria; phylum Spirochaetota; class UBA4802; order UBA4802; family JAGODF01; genus JAGODF01. The sequence goes on along the minus strand of JAGODF010000004.1, from coordinate 23,457 downwards.
GCGCTTCTCCCCGGTATCAACCTGATCCACGGTCTCCCCGGCGAGTCGGCGGAAACTTTCAAGATAAACTTTCGCGCGCTGGAAGACCTGCGCGACCGGGGCCTGCTTGTGAAGCGCATCAACATCCGCGCGCTGAATCCCTTTCCCGGAACGCCGGCGGCGGAAAAGTCAAGGCCGGCCGGAAAGGCCGTGCGCAACAGGTACGAGTATTACCGCGAAAGGATCCGCGCCGAGATTGACCATGTAATGCTGAAACGAGTGTATCCTCCCGGTACCGTGCTCACGGGAATGCGGATTGAGGACGCGCGCAGCGGGTATTCGTACGGCAGGCAGATAGCAAGTTATGCCATCACTGCGAAATTTCCGCTGGAACTGGGGTTGAAGAGCTTCGTGGACGCCGTGGTGGCGGATCATCGCGAGAGGTCGGTGTTCGCACTTCCCGTTCCCATCCGGATCAACGCGCTGCCCCACGGAGCGCTGAAGATCATTCCCGGCATTGGGAAGCGCGGCGCCGAGAAGCTCATCATGCGACGGCCTTTCGCCGATACCGGCTCGCTGGAAAAGGATTTTCCCCAGGTCCCCGGGGATTTTTCAAGGTTGATGGAGTTTTAGCTCAATACTTCTTGCGTTCCTTGTTGTGGTTCAACCTGTTCATGATGAAGACCGCGATGAAGCCGCCGGCAAATCCGGCTATTACGTTGACGCCGGCGTCGCGGGCGAGGAAGGAGAGTATCTTCACCGTGATGTCGTACAGCAGCTTGTCAAGAATGAACGCGCCGATCAGCGCCCCGATCACGCCGACGACGAAACCGCCGATGTACCCGCCGAAAAGGTCACGCATCTTCCAGTAGTAGAAGAACCAGGCCACCACCGCGCCTATGACGAGAATGATCGCGATGGACTGCAGCAGTACGAGAAAATCCCAGAACCCTTCCATGTAATACCTCGAAAAGAATGATTATATCGGAGGACGCGCCTCAGGCGAAAAAGATTTCTCCCTTCCCTTCCCTCACTATCTTCATTGAGCCGTCGGAAAAATCCACGATCGTCGATGGTTCGGATAATTTTGGTCCGCAGTTGATTATTATGTCAACCTCATTTCTGTAGCGCTTTTCCAGGTTGGTCGGATCGATGACATATGTTCCTTCGTCGGTGCTCACGCTCGCCGAAAGGATGGGACGGCCCAGTTCCGCCACCAGGGCGAGTGTCACCCGGTTGTCGGGGATACGCACGCCAATGGTTTTCTGGTTTGTGATGGCGACTTTCGGTACCAGTTTGGATGCCTTGAATATGAACGTGTAGGGCCCCGGCATGGCGCGTTTCATTATTTTGAACGCGGGATCCGAGATGTTCCTCACGTATTCATGGAGCTGCGAGATGTCGGAGAAGATGAAGCTGAGCGGCTTGTTCTTCGGGAGCTTTTTTATGGAGTAGATTCTCTCTATGGCGTTTTTTTCGCGTATGTCACAGCCGAAGGCGTAGACGGTGTCAGTGGGATAGACTATCACCCCGCCCTTCTTCATGGAATCCACCGCCTTGGTTATGAGACGCTCCTGCGGATTCGTTTCATGTATCTCGAAAATGGTCATCGATATCTGTCTCGCAGGTTAATTATCGGCCTGGGCGGGATAAAATACAACACTGGAGACTGCGCTATCGGTATAAATTACCGATGGACCTCCGCGGGGCTCTCCGGGGGCAAAAAAAAGCTTTTGCAAAAGTTCTTTTTGCAAAAGCCTTCAACCTGGTATTTAACAATAGGAGTGTTCTATTGACACTATATATGTCGGCCGTTTTGAAAATTCCCTTAATACAATTTTTTCGTGAAAAATCATCCCCCGGGGCATGACGATACCGGGAGTGCGATACGCGTCCACTCGTCCCGGGGATCGTGACGGTCGGATAAAATCAACTTTACAGGACTTCCCGCGGTATATGATATGGTGTCCGCGGGGTGCACGCGCCGCGCACCATTGCGGCAGGCCATGAAAAGCGCTCTCTTGAAACAGCATTTCCTCAACCCGGTGGGCATGAAGAGAATCGATTCCCCCTCCTACCGCGCCACCTGCAGGAGCGATACCTGCAGCGACGTGATCCGCATGACGGTTACGGTCGACGGTGATGGCGTGGTAAGGGACATCGGCACCGAGGTGTACGGCTGCGGGTATTCCATCGCCGGGGCGTCACTCTTCAACAGCGCGGCCCTGGGCATGCCGATGGAGGATGTCGCCGCCGGCGTCGACAGGCAGCTGGCTGCTGTGCTGCCGGAGGTCCCGGAAGGGAACCGCAGGTGCGTTGAATTACCGAAAAAAGCGTTCTCGACCATCTATGGAAGCTACAGGTCCGAAAAAAACCGATGACTGGCCGTCGCACGGGCAGTTCTCCGCCGTGGAATACTCCGACGGCGCGTTCTCCCCTGTCATGACGAGTCTGAGCATTGAATACCAGGTGACCCTCTGCATCAACGGGAGCCCCTACATCGTCATCGCGTGCTCGGGATCGGACCTCGTGCAGATGGCCGTGGGCCACCTGGTCTCCGAGGGGATCGTCGCCACGATGTCGGATATCACCGACGTGACCGTTGATCGCGCCGCCGCGTCCATCAACGTGATCACCGAGATGAACGAGCGCGTCCTCGACAGCCTCCTGCGGCTGAGGAGAATGCCCTCCGGGTGCGGCCAGGGCGCCGGCCCGCTGGATGAAGGTGTCGTGACACGAAGGCGCACCGTGCAGCTGAAGGCGCCGATGGTCCTGTCGATGATGAAGGAGTTCCTGAACTACTCCAAGACCCATAAGCTGACCAGGAGCGTCCACGGCGCGGCACTTTACACGGCGGGCGGGGAGATGATCGTTTTTTTCGATGAGATAGGCCGGCACAATGCCATTGACAAGGTCCTGGGGCACGCGCTCCTGGAGGGAATCGACCTCGGGGACAAGCTGCTGCTGACCACGGGACGGATAGCGAGCGAGATAGCCGTAAAGGTCCTCCACACGCGGATTCCGGTCCTAATATCGCGCGCGTCGCCCACGAGCCTTAGCTGCGAGCTCGCCGCGAGGCATGGCCTGGGGATGATAGGACGCGTGCGCCCGGCGGCTTTCTGCGTGTTCAACGGCAGCGAAAATGTAGTTCCATGATACGATGGAGTTGAAACTCGAGAGGAAACTTTTATCAGATGACGGCGCCGGGCAAGTACGCCACACTCCGACGGCGGTATGATGCGGCACGAAGGAAATTGAGGACATGGCTGAAATCGACCTTAAAATAAAGAGCCGGGATATCGACACCCTCGTGGAGGTGATACGGAAGAACGTCCCCGACGCGGATATCGAACTGGTCCGGAAGGCGTATGACTACACGGAGAAATCGCACCGCGAACAGTTCCGGCTTTCCGGCGAGCCGTATATCATCCATCCACTGGAAGTCTCCATCATCCTGGCCGGCATGGGACTGGACACAACCACCATCACCGCCGCGCTGCTTCACGACGTGGTGGAGGACACGGGGAGCACGCTGGAGGACATCCGGCGCCTCTTCGGCGAGGAGATCGCGCTCCTCGTGGACGGAGTGACGAAGATATCTTCCTTGAAGAAGCAGTCGAAGTCCATAGAGCAGGCGCACAATTTGAGAAAGATGCTCCTGGCAACCATCAAGGACGTGCGGGTGATACTCATAAAGCTCGCCGACAAGCTCCATAACATGCGGACCATCATGTTCCAGCCCGAAGCCAAACAAAGGGTGATTGCCCAGGAAGTGCTCGATATCTACGCGCCGCTGGCGGGAAGGCTCGGCATCTCGAAGATCAGGTCCGAGCTCGAGGACCTCGCCTTCCACACCCTCAATCACGACGAATACCACGGGATCGTGAACAAGGTGGTCCAGCAGCGGCAGAAGCTCGAGGAGTACCTGGACGGTATCCGCGACATCCTCCAGAAGAAATTCACCGAGCTGAAAATCAAGGCCGAAATCACCGGCAGGATCAAGCATTACTACTCGATTTACCGGAAGATACAAAGACAGGGCAAGACCTTCGAGGAAATATCCGACATACGCGCGATCCGCATCATCACCGAAGAGATACGGGATTGCTACGGCGTCCTGGGGGTGATACACACGCTCTGGACTCCCATCGCGTCCCGGTTCAAGGATTTCATCGCGGTGCCGAAATCGAACATGTACCAGTCGCTCCACACGACGGTCATAGGCCCCGACAGGCATCCACTCGAGATACAGATACGGACCTGGGACATGCACGCCACGGCCGAGAACGGCATCGCCGCGCACTGGCTCTACAAGGAAAAGCAGCAGGGCACGCGCCAGGAGTACAGGAACATCACGGTCCTGAAAAACCTGGACAAGCTGGAACAGGAAACGGACACGCGAGAGTTCATGAAGGAACTCAAGATGGACCTCTACGAGGACGAGATATTCGTCTTCACTCCAAAGGGTAAAATAATGAAGCTGGCAGCCGGGTCCACGCCGGTTGACTTCGCCTACGCCATACACACCGAGGTTGGCACGCACTGCACAGGGGCGAAGGTGAACAACAGCATGGTCCCGCTGAAAACGAAACTGAAAAGCGGCGACATCGTCGAGGTCCTCACCAGCGCCAAGGGGCACCCATCCGAATCCTGGCTGAAGTTCGTAAAATCGTCCAACGCGCGCTACAAGATAAAAAACTACCTGCGGCGCGCACAGGAAACGGAACGGCCGCGGCCTGCGAAGGAGGAGGCCCCGAAGGCGGAGAAACCGGACAAGGCCGTCGAGGTCACGATACCGGAAAAAGAGCTTATCCGAATAAAAAAAGTCACCCAGAAGAACAACCTGGGACTGACCATCGACGGGACGTCGAACGTGCTGATACGATTGTCCCAGTGCTGCCAGCCGATTCCCGGCGACGACGTGGTGGGTTTCATCACCCGCGGCAGGGGCATCACCATCCACAAGCGGAACTGCCCTTCCCTGAAACGCATGCGCGTTGAGAAGGAGCGCTTCATCAGTATACGGTGGGAGGACGAGTATGATAAGAACACCTACCCGGTCAAGCTCCTGGTATACGGCATCGACAGGCCCAATCTCCTGAAAGACATCGCAGAAGAGATTTCCACATGCAAATCGAACATACTGAAAGTGGAAGCGAAGGTGACCGACTCCACCAGCGCCGAATTCAGGCTCATACTCGAAGTGAGGAACCTTGACCACCTCAACGACATCATGAAACACCTGAAAGGGATAAAGAACATCACCGAGGTCTACAAGCTGAACGAGAAGGTGGTGCTCAAGTGAGGGTGATACTTGCCTCCTCTTCGCCGAGAAGGCGGGAACTATTGCGGGGCCTTATCGGTGAATTCGACATCATCCCGCCGGACATTGACGAGTCTTCCCTGCCCGGCGAGGATCCCAGGGCGCATGCCGAACGGATTTCCGGGCTCAAGGCGGCGGCGACACTTGCGAAGGCTCCTCCCGACGCCGGCGGGCTCCTCATCATTGCATCGGACACCATCGTAACAATAGACGGGAACATAATCGGCAAGCCAGCGGACCATGCCGACGCGGTGCGGACGCTCGCTTCATTGAGCGGCAGGACCCATTCAGTCATCACCGCGGTGACGCTGGTGCATTGCGACGGGTTTGTGCGCACCCTCACGTCTTCAGAGGAAACCGGGGTGACGTTCCTGCCCATGGGAGAGGACGACATCCGCGGCTACCTGGAGCTGGTGCATTACATGGACAAGGCGGGATCGTACGCGGCGCAGGAACATGGCGACAGGATCATCGAAAGGATCGACGGTTCCGTGACGAACGTGATAGGTTTTCCACTGCGGCGTTTATATGTCATGCTCAATACTCTCGGTATCATCAACCACCTGCCCCTCCCTTCTTGATTCGGGGATGACTCCAATGGCCCGATTTATCATCCCGGGGCGTAAAGGGCTTGACACTCCCGGCAGCCTGTGTTTGTGTCGATATGCCTTGCTTTCACGCTTATATTATAGATTAAAATCCCAGATTGAGGTTGTTATGATACCGCACCGCACCGGCGGCACGCGCGCATTACGTTCAAGGACGGTCGCGTGCCTCGTTACTTCACTTGCGCTCTACACATGCTTTTGCGGAAGCGCTTCAACGCGCGATACCGCCCTGGCACAGACCGCGGATTCCTCGCTTGTCCAGGTTTTCAGGGAAACTCCCGAGGAAGAAGTAGCCATCACGCGCTGGGAGATAGGCAACACCATCATCTCCAACGAGGATCGCCTGGAACTGTTCAAGAAGCATGTCGACGACATCGGCGGCGGGTATGTCGGCCTTGGGGGCACCCAGAACTTCCTGCTGGCATCCTGGGCAAACTCGGAATGGGTGTGGCTTTTCGACTTCACCAAGCGCGTTGTCACCGCGAACAGGATACACATCGCCTTCCTGAAGAACACCGAGAACCCGGCGGACTTCCGTTCCCTGTGGACAAAAAAATCGAAATCCAGGGCGATGGAGATCATCGACGCGGAATTCGCGAAAGACCCGGAGCTGGCCTATGTGAAGAAAACATGGAATATCGGCCTCGGATTCATTCCCTGGCGGTTCAAAAACCTGGACCGGGAATCGAAGAAGTACAAATACAGCACGTGGCTCAATGACCAGAAATATTTCGACAGGATAAAGTTCCTGGCTAAAAACGACAGGATCATTGCTAGGAAGGGGAACCTGAACGGAACGGTGACTCTTGCAGGGATAGCCGGCGCGGCGAAGAAAATGCGCGTTCCCGTGAGGATAGTGTATCTCTCGAACGCGGAAGAGTACATCCGCGATTATACAAGCGAATTCAGGTCGAACTTCATCGCTTTGCCGGCCGATGAAAGATCGGTCCTGCTCCGGACCACGTCGGTTATGCGCAAAATCTTCCCCTGGGCGCCGGACTCCGAGATTTCAACGGACAAGGGATTCCACTACAACGTGATGCCGCTTGCCGTCTTCCAGAAATGGCTGGATGCTCCCGGCAAAAAACTCTACGTCATCGACATGATGAGGGGCGGCGACGTTAACATGAAAGACGGATTCAGCTTCGCATCGAAACCGCCGAAAACCGAGATAAAGCAGAAAAAAGATGCAAAGTGAGCGGGTTATTATGCGTGATTCATTATGCTTATTTTTCGCGTGCCTGATAAGCGTTTCCTTCTGTTATTGCGGCACCTCGAACGGAACCGCAAATGAAGATAATGCGGATTGCGGGAAACTGTCGGTCCCCGCTGACATGAAATGTATCCCGGGCGGCAGGTTCATCCGCGGCAGCAACCGTACCACCGTCGATGAGGACAGCGGCCGCAAGGTGAAAGACGAGTCTCCGGAGGAAACCGTCGAACTGAGCACATTTTTCATGGATACCAACGAGGTGACCTTCTCCCAGTATCAGGAATGCGTGAAGGCGAATGGGTGCGGCCCGGCCAAACCGAATTACAGGAACTACGATCGCCCCAACCAGCCGATGCTCGGCGTGAACTGGTACCACGCGCGCGATTACTGCCGTTGGAAAGGAAGGCGCCTGCCGACAGAGGCCGAATGGGAAAAAGCAGCGCGCGGCGACAATGGCGAGCTCTACCCCTGGGGCAACGCGGCGCCGGATTGCACAAAGGCCATCATACAGATAAAAGGCAAGAAGGGGTGCGGCACGGGGCTTACCTGGGATGTCGGTTCAAGGCCTGCGTACCGGTACGGCCTCAACGACATGGCGGGCAATTCATGGGAATGGGTGAACGACTGGTACAGCCCCAGTTACGCCGCATGCGGCACGGATTGTTCCGGGAAAGACCCCAAGGGTCCATGCAAGGGCAATGAGAAATGTCCCAGGCATACTGAAAAGGTCGTGCGGGGCGGTTCCTGGTGGTGGGATGGCGTGTACGCGCTGGGACACAACAGAAGGCCGCACTACCCTTCCAACAAGCCGTATCACCATTTCGGCTTCAGGTGCGCCAAAACTCCGTAATACAACAGGTGCACGGTAAATTTTATTGACTTATTCCGCGCGGAGTACTATACTTATCATCGCACGCGGACGATTAACGCGCTGGAGAGGAAGCCTTGGTTTAACGAGAGGGCGGATCACGGATTTCCTGATGGTCGATAAAGTGAAAAAAGAGATTAACTTCCTCGACAGTTATTCAGCCGACACCTCCATAGTCCCCACGGTTATCAATTCGCTCATGAAGAACCTGGAAAATATGGAGTACCCACGGGAGGAAATAGACGAGATAGTCCTTTCCATGGATGAGGCCATAACCAACGCCGTCCAGGAAACCATTCGGAAAAAGGATAATGACAGCGCCTTGGCGGGCCACGGCGAGAGGCGTGAGATAACCATCCGGTACAATATTACCGACAGTAATTTCGACGCGACGATCATCGACCACGGCCGTGGCCTGGATATAGATTCCCTGGTGGGAATAATCCCCGACAGCAATTCCCGCGACTATCACAACCAGATAATACATTACGCCACCGAGTCGGAAAAGAAAAAGCTCACCGTCCGGGTGAATGGAAAGGAAATCGCGCTCAAGGGCATCGGTGCCGGGTTGAAAATCATTCTCGCCTTTATGGATAACATCACCATCGACCTCATAGACAAGAAAAAAATCATATCCGACAGCGTATCCGAATTTACAGACGGAACAATACTGAATCTAAAACGCAGGCGACGGTATTCTCAATGATCAGCAAGGCCCCGAAGGCGTACAACAACCGGGAGTTCCTTAATTCCCGCGATGCGAGAACGGTGCGCATACTCTGCGAATATCTGGAACCGGAAAAGCGGCTCCAGGATCACGAGGTTACCAACACCGTCGTTTTTTTCGGTTCCGCGAGGACTGAACCTGCATCACACGACAGGCACAATACAGGAAGATATTACCTCGCGGCCGAGGAACTGGCATTCAGGCTCGCGGAATGGTCCAACGGGATCAGTCAGAAAGACCACAGGTTCCACATCTGCACCGGGGGCGGACCGGGGATCATGGAGGCGGCGAACCGCGGGGCCAACAGGGCCGGCGCCCAGACGATCGGCTACAATATATCGCTTCCCTTCGAGCAGTTCCCGAACAACTACATCACCCCCGCGCTCAACTTCGAGTTCCATTACTTCTTCATGAGGAAGCTCTGGTTCCTCTACCACGCGAAGGCGCTCATCGTGTTTCCCGGGGGTATGGGGACCATGGACGAACTGTTCGAGGTCCTCACGCTGAAACAGACGAAAAAACTCGAGAAATCTAACATCCCCATACTGCTGTACGACAGGGAGTTCTGGGAAAAATTCATCAATTTCGACATGCTTGTCGATTACGGGTTTATTTCGCCGGAAGACCTGAAACTTTTCCGGTATTTCTCCACACCCGAAGAGGGATTTACCTATTTGAAAAAAAGACTTGAAAAGCTGATCGATGATATCAACGATATGATCGATGATGATTAATAATCCCGGGGCACGCCATGCAATTGAACATCAACGTGATTCGGTCTCTGATCTGCTCCTCACTGCTCCTACTTCCAGTCGCATCTTCACACTACGGTATCGCCGATCCCCACTATACAAGATACTCCAACAAGACCTATAATTACGAGATAACCGTCCCCTCACGATGGAAGACCGACGAGATTACGCTCGAAAAGAGGCATATCTTCATCTCTTTTTCCGGCCACAATGAAATCAAGGTGAGGGCCTTCGTTTCGGAAGAGCCCGACATCGACAAGACGATTAGAAAGAGGAAATGGAACCTCCGCGCCATAGACCCCAACCTTAACAGGATACTGGAAACTGAAAAAATAACGGTTCGAAAGAACATTACCGGCAAGCTCCTCGTGTTCGAATACCGCTCACGAAACAGGAAGCTGCTGCAGCGTACTATGATAACCCGGAACGGCGATACGGTATACATCGTAGATTGCAAGGCCCCGGTGAGAACGTTTTACCACAACGAGGAGGCCTTCAATATCGCGCATTCCAGTTTTAGGTTGTTACACGGTGCCGCGAAGGATGATATTTCAGACGAGGAAAGCAAGGATGGAGGCGACGAGGAAGGCGCGGTTGACTTTGACGATATAACCGATAAGTCCGGAGAAACAAAAAAAGAACAGCTAAAGAAAGACGCAAGCGGCGACGCGACGTTTGATGCGCTTGAATAGCTACCCGCCGGAAATGGATTTCCCGCTCCCATTTGCCCAAGGCCGGACTTGAACCGGCACGGACCTTAAGCCCAAGGGATTTTAAGTCCCTTGTGTCTACCAATTCCACCACTTGGGCGAGAAAGCCAAAAGTCGAAAATTAAAAGGTAAAAGGGAACGGCAAGCACATGCCCACGATACCCGGACGTTCCAGTACTGTAAGTCCGTTCGGGACTGCTCGCTTTCGACTTGTAACTTTTAACTTTCGACTTTAATAGGCGCCGAGCGGATTCGAACCGCTGCATAAAGGTTTTGCAGACCTCTCCCTTAGCCACTTGGGTACGGCGCCGAATGTGCAGTCCAACCATGTAGGCTCCTTATCATAGAAATATGTCTTCGTTTCATGTCAACAAAATTTTACCATGATGATTTATTGTGACATAATATCAACCGGACAACATCATATCCGGGATTTGTCACTACAAATTTAGACGCATGGCTAGATTCAATTTGCCTGTGCATTTTTTAATTTTTTTATCAATCACGGCCGTTTTATGCGGTTATAAATATTGACAATTGGTATTCCTTCTTCAAGATTGGTCCGTTATGGGTCTTATATGAAAGGATGCATAGCGATGGGCGATATCTATCACACTATCTCAGGAGGTATTTATGGTTAGACGGATCGAAAAAGCAGCTGTAATCGGTTCCGGTATAATGGGTGGAGGGATCGCTGCTCTTTGTGCCAGTGCCGGCATTCCCACACTGCTGCTGGACATCGTACCCTTCGACTTGAAACCGGAAGAAAAATCCAATCCGGACGCTCGGAACAGGATCGTCAAGGCCGGTCTCGAAGGCGCGAAAAAAGCGAAACCCGGTCTTTTCATGGACAAGAAAGTTGACCCGGACATGATCACGATCGGAAACCTCGAAGACGATATTAACAAACTGAAAGATGTTGACATCATTTTCGAAGTCGTAGTCGAGAACCTCAAGATCAAACAGGACCTTTTCGCTAAACTTGAGAAGGTCATGAAGCCGACCTGTATCGTTGCCTCCAACACCTCCGGTCTGCCCCTGGCGAAGATGGCTGAAGGCAGAGGAAAGGCCTTCAAGGAACACTTCCTTATCATGCACTTCTTCAATCCCGTCCGCTACATGAAGCTCCTTGAGCTCGTGTCCGGACCCGATACAAGCAAAGAAGTATGTGAGTTTGCTGAAAAGTGGGGAGAAAAAGTTCTTGGTAAAGGGATGGTTTGGGCAAAGGATACTCCAAACTTCATTGGAAACCGCATCGGTGTTTATTTTATCGCAGAGGCTTTCCAGCTTCTCGGTAAAATGGATGTCACCATTCCCGAAGTCGACGCCATGTTCGGTCCCACCTTCGGTCTTCCCAAGACCGCGGTGTTCGCACTGGCCGACCTCGTGGGTCTTGATACCATCGGTCACCTTTCGGAAAACTCCTACGAACTGCTCGCCAACGACGAAGCGCGCGAAGTCTATAAGATTCCCCAGTTCGTCAAGGACATGATCGCCAAGAAGCAGTTCGGCAACAAGACAAAGGACCAGGGCGGTTTCTACAAGTCGGAAGTCGACATGGCCACCTGGAAGAAGATCAAGAAGGTCATCAACATCAAGACCGGCGAGCACGAAGTGTTCGACAAGAAGGCAGTCGTTCCCGAGTGCGCCAAGAAGGCGAAGGAAGCGAAGACCCTTGCCGACAAGCAGAAGGCGATCCTTTATGGAAGCGACAAAGGCTCCAAGTTTGCATGGAACCTCATCGCCAAGGCGGCTATTTACACTGCCAACAGGGTTCCCGAAATATCCGACACGATCGTGGGCATCGACAACGCCATGAGGTGGGGATACGCGTGGGAAGCCGGCCCCTTCGAAATGTGGGACAACATCGGTCTCGAGGAGTCCGTCAAGAAGATGGAAGCCGACGGCATGAAAGTTCCCGCCAGCATCAAGACGATGCTTTCCAAGGGCAACAAGACTTTCTACAAGATCGAAAAGGGCAAGAAGTACTTCTATGACCTGGTGAAGCAGGAGTACAAGCCGGTCATATTCAGCGAAAACTGCCTCTTCCTGGACGTCTTCAAGGCTGACAAGAAGAACGTCGTGAAAGAGAACGCTTCCTGCTCCCTGATCGACATTGGCGATGGTATTTTCAACCTCGAGTTCCACTCGAAGATGAATGCCGTGAACAAGGACATGGTCGATTTCATGTCGATAGCAGGTGAGTACGTAAAAGACAACGGCCTGGGAATGGTCATTGGCAACCAGGCTCCCGGCATCCCCGGCGCCTTCTCGGCCGGCGGAGACCTGAATTTCATGCTTGGTCTTGCCAAGGCCGGTAAGTTCAACGAGATCGACAGCTTCATCAAGACCGTGCACGCTGGCATCATGGGAACGCGGTACTCCCCCTTCCCCGTCGTCGCTGCCCCCTTCGGCATGACGCTGGGCGGTGGATGCGAAGTCTGCCTCGCGGCTGACAGGATCGTCGCCCACTGCGAACTCTACATGGGTCTCGTGGAAATAGGCGCAGGTCTGGTTCCCGGCGGTTGCGGTATGATCAACCTCTGGAGAAAGTTCATGGATTCAGTTCCCGGTCCCGCTAAGGTCACCGACCTCGGCGGATACTTCGTGCCGGCTTTCATGAACGTCGCCCAGGCGAAGGTGTCCATGTCGGCAGCCGAAGCCCGCGCCAACGGCTTCCTCGGACCCAAGGACAGGATCGTCTACAACAAGGACTACATCATCGGCGAGGCGAAGAAGGAAGTTCTCCGCATGCTCGACGAAGGGTATGTTCCCCCGAGAAAGAAGAAGATCCCCGTCATGGGCCGCGAAGCTCTCGGTATGATCTACGCCGAAATGCTGAACATGAAGAACGGCGGCTACATCACACCGCATATGGAAACGATCGCGAAGAAGATCGCCTTCTGTATGTCGGGCGGACTGGTGCAGGGCGGCACGCTGGTTGACGAAGAATACCTGATGACCCTGGAAAGGGAAGCTTTCGTCGATCTGTGGAAGACCGAGAACACCCAGAAGATGGCCGAGCACATTCTCAACACCGGCAAGCCGCTCATGATTTAACGTGACCGGTTAATTTATACTTGGAGGAAAATATGAGAGAAGCGTATATAGTGAGCGCAGCAAGAACTCCCGGTTGCAGAAGGAACAAGGGCGCCTTGGCGAACACCCGGCCCGAGGATCTTATTGTGACCGTTCTTAATGCGGTTATCGAAAGGGCGAAAGTTGAAAAGGGAATCGTCGAGGACGTCATGGTGGGTTGCGCGTTCCCCGAGGCTGAACAGGGCCTCAACATCGGGCGCATTGCTCCCCAAATCGCAAAATTTCCCGACAGTGTGTGCGGTGCCACCGTCAACAGGTTCTGCGCCTCCGGCCTCGAAGCAATCGCGCTTCAGGCCATGAGGATCATGGCCGGGTGGTGCGATGTCGCCATCGGAGCGGGTCTCGAGTCGATGTCTATCGTCCCCATGGGCGGCAACATGCCGAGGCCTCACCCCGAGTGGGCGATGGAAAACCCGGATGTCTACATGTCGATGGGTGTCACGGCCGAGAACGTGGCCAAGAGGTACAACATAACTCGCGAAATGCAGGACGAGTTTGCCTATCATTCAAACATGAAGGCGGCCAACGCGCAGGACAAGAAGCTCTTCGAAGAGATCGTTCCCACTCCTGCCGTCTCCTACAAGATGAAGGATGGCAAGTACGAGAAGGTCATCAAGATGCAGGATTTCGATGACGGCGTCCGCAAGGAGACCACCATCGATGGACTCAAGAAGCTGAAGCCGGCTTTCTCGTCAACCGGTTCCGTGACCGCGGGTAACTCCTCGCAGACCACGGACGGTTCCGCCGCAGTGCTCATAATGAGCGACGAGGCGGTGAAGAAGTACGGCGTGAAGCCGATTGCCAAGGTTAAGGCTTACACGGTTGCCGGATGCCGCGCCGACGAGATGGGCGTGGGCCCCGCGTACGCGGTTCCCAAGCTCCTGAAGATGGTCGGCCTCAAGGCCACCGATATCGGGCTGTACGAGCTGAATGAGGCCTTCGCCTCGCAGGCAATCTACAGCGCGCAGCAGATCGGCATAGCCGACAAGAAGTACTGGGCATCCGACAGCGATTCGAGGATCATCAACGTAAACGGCGGCGCCATAGCCCTGGGACATCCTCTTGGATGCACCGGCGCGAAGCTGGCTTCGCAGCTTATGACGATGATGAGGAAGAAGGGAGCGAAGTACGGTGTCGAGTCGATGTGCATCGGCGGCGGCATGGGTGCTGCGTGTCTCTTCGAGCTTTGCGAATAATATTGCTGACGATATTCATGAAAAAAGCCGCCTCCGGGCGGCTTTTTTCTTTTAGTAACGATTTTGCGTTGAATTATTTTCTGTGGTTATTATCATCTATTCCATGAGAATCATTTTATTATTCATGTCTGCCTTTATTACGCTGGTAGTGTCAAGTAGTGCGGAAAGCAGCGACAAGTTGATTGACGCACTACTTGATGAACAGGATAAAATAAGGTCCATTGATTGCTCGCTGACTCAACTCATCTTCGAGGAAGGTTCTTCCACCCGCTACGAAGGAAGATTCAGGGCTGTTTCCGGAGGACGTTTTCGCATTGATTATTATAAACCATCGATCCAGACGGTTCTCAACACGGAAAACGGTCTTTTCTGGCATATCCCGGAATACAACACTCTGTATATTATTCCCTCCGCCAATCCCTCGACCGGCAGGGACGGGATGGCCGGCGCGGGAAACGTATTGAAAAAGATTCACCGGGATATGGAACTGAAATACCTGGGGATTCACTTCCGAGGTTTTTTTTCACCGGTACACGAATTCATCATCCTGGATAAAAAAAACGGCATGAAGATCGAAATCTTCGCCGGAGCGCGCGACAATATCATACTGGAAAAAAAAATTATAGACCGAGACGGGAACGAGGTGATGCATGAAGTGTATGGCAACTATGCACGCGTGCATGGCGTTTTATTTCCGCACCGCGTCGATGTGTTCGCAAAGACAAAAAATGGCGTTACCAGGAGCATATCCGAATACGAGGGTATCATGCTCAATGGGAAGATCCATGAGAGCGTGTTCAGGTTGAAGGTGCCGAAAAATATACGGAAAGTTTCGTATGCTGAAAGGTGATCCCCGATGAGATGGGCTATTGCGCCGCTGTGCGCCCTGATTCTCGCGGGGTATCTCGAACCGTTACAAGCCGTAGAACCACGGCGAATCGTTTTCACGGGCAACACTGTTGATATCGGGCTTCACGAGCTTGCCGGGAAAAAAAATATTTCGACAACGGAAACCGACCTGGAAGCACTTTCCGTGGAGGTGACAAACAGGTACCACGGCATGGGATATACCACCACGCATGTCGAAACGGTTCTCGTGCAACGGGATGGTACTATCGAGGTGAGGATACGGGAATCGAAAATCGCAGGCATTGGTGTTGACGGGATATCGGGCGCATCTGCCAGTCGGCTCAAGGAAATTCTGGTACCGTCACCGGGTGAAGTATACAACAGGAACACGATGCACGAACGAAGTCTTTCAGCGCGTCGGGCTCTGGGGCTTGGCAGACTGGACATCTCCGTAATTAATTTTAATGGCGGTTCAGATGTATATCTCAATGTAAGCACGGCGAAATCGAATATGGGACGGTTTAGCGGAGGGGTCTGGTATGAGCCGATTTACGGTATATCCCCTGCCCTCTCCTACACGCGTGGTACCGATGATGCGATCGTTCTTTTGCATGGAAATGCTGGATATCGTGACGGTGAATTCAAAAAAATCACTGGATCGGCGTGCGTATATGCACTGCTCACGGAAAAATTATCACTTTACGCGCAGTATCAACTGTCAAGGAAGGTTGAAATCTGGGAATCCGCCGCATTGGCGTACATTGACATTTCGCACACACCCGGCGCTGGCGTACGCTATTCTCATAAAGAACTGCTCGCGACAATATCGGCGAACAGGTGTTTCATATCCCTGGAGGGCTACGGCGGACTTTCATCACAACAGTCGGACATATATGCCGAATTCACGGCAAGTTATACAAACAGGCACCGCCTCATCACTGAAAGCGATGCAACCGGGATCGAGATGGCTATCAGGGGCGGACATGGTTCGATAATGGACACGGATTATCTCCGGATAGACATGTCGGCATACACCGTATGGTCGCCTTTCGTCTGGATGAAACTTCGCTCGCGCACGGCCGCTGAACATGTAACGTCGGACGAAAGGTATTACTGGAACTACATGTTTGATAAGAATTTTTCAGGATTCCCCGGCGACTACACGGCGACAAAGACCCGTTTTGTCGCAGGCTTCGATCTGGAATTCGAGACCTTTCCGGAAACGCTGTACGCGGGGCCCGTGTTGAATGCAGGGCGTTATGTCGATGAATCGGATGCCTGGGACACGAAGATGGGGGGCGGCGGTAAACTTCTGGTACGACTGGGGACATTTTACTGCATGTTGGGTTATGCATGGGATCTTTCCGGAAGTGCAGCTGACGGTGGACTTGTATTCTCGGTGGAGGGAACATTTTAACCAGATGGAAAAAGCCCGGGTGCTGGAGATACATGGCAATAAGGCTGTCATTGAAGCTGATGGAGGTGGAGACTGTTCCGTCTGTTCCGCGAGGCATGTCTGCCTGAGCCTGGGAGGTACCTCCAGGCGGATAACGGTTGAAAACAGCCTCGGAGTAAAACCGGGTGATATGGTCGAATTCGTCATTGCTGAAAAGGGTATAGTCCTCTCATCCCTGATTGTGTATGGAATACCGATTATTGGCATGATGGCAGGTGTCATTGCCGGCTCTGTCGTGCTCACACCACTCGGCCTGGACAGTGATGCGTCGGGTGCCTTGGGCGGGCTGGCCGGAATAACGCTTTCACTGCTTATAATCAAATTAATCAGCGTTTTCATCGGGAGGAAAACGGTTTTCACTCCACGGTTGACCGGTGTGACACGTTCTGGTATTTCACAGAAAAGTCTAAAAATTGATGCCGATTCAACCGAAAATCAAAGGGTGGACCGTAAAAATATTAATATCCTCCCGGAACTATGAGATGGAAAAGAAAGTGATTGATTTGTGTGCTTACAAGATAGAGAAGACCCTGAAGGAAGAAGGATATACGATAAAAATAGATAAAAAAAAGAAAATAAAAGTGTTACTTAAAATCACCCGTTAACCGCCATTTTTTTACCGATTTCCACAAATCCTGCTTGCTTTTACGATTATCGCGCTGTAATAATAACATATTAGCCCATTGCATCAGCGTTGGGCACTACCCGGGGTGTTGCCGCCCTGCTGAATTTTACATAACGGAACCGTCCATGAGCAATGGTATTGAAGACCAGCGTGAACAGTTGAGAAAAGAGCTGGATAAACTCAAATACGAGTTCAAGATCGAGCTTCCA
The DNA here is from genome assembly GCA_017998375.1 of Spirochaetota bacterium. Taxonomy (GTDB): domain Bacteria; phylum Spirochaetota; class UBA4802; order UBA4802; family JAGODF01; genus JAGODF01. The sequence continues at coordinate 5,843 of JAGODF010000004.1, read as the reverse complement.
AAGAAAATAGCCGAGGCGCGTGCCTACGGGGATCTTCGTGAAAACGCTGAGTACCATGCCGCAAGGGAGCGCCAGTCCTTCGTGAAGGCGCGCATTGGCCAGCTCTCCGAACAGATGATCAAGCTCAGCAATATAGATTTAAGCAAGATACGCACGGATTGCGTCGGATTCGGCTCAACCCTGGTGGTGCTGGACCGTGACTCGGGAAAAGAGATGGAGTTTTCCTTTGTATCGCCCAATGAAATTAATCCTTCGGAAGGGAAAATTTCGCTATCATCGCCCATCGGGCAGGCTCTGAACAACAGGACCGCGGGCGAGGAGGTTGAGGTTAACATACCCGCCGGGAAAAGAAAGTTTCTCATACAGAAGATCATTACCATCCACGGAAACATTTTCGAAAATACGGATCGAGAATAGAAATTTCGGAGACAGGGGATTTATCAATGGCGATCATCAGGGAGTTTAAGGGGCTCAGGCCCCGGAAGGATATAGTAGACCGGGTGGCGGAACTGCCCTACGACGTGATAAGTTCCGATGATGCGCGGAAAGTGGCGCATAAGAAATCCACGAGTTTCTTCCACGTTACGAAACCCGAGGTTGATCTCCCCACGAGCGTCGACCCGTACGACGATCGGGTATACGCTATGGGAAAGGAAAACCTCCAGCGTTTTATCCAGGAGGGAATCCTCTTTCGTGATTCCAGTGCAAATCTCTACCTGTACACGCTGGTAATGAATGGGCGATACCAGACCGGCCTCGTGGCATGCGTGAGCATAGACGATTACCTTCAAAACAACGTGAAAAAACATGAGCTCACCAGGAAAGACAAGGAGCTCGACAGGATGAACCATATCGATCGCCTGAACGCCCAGACAGGTCTTGTTTTCCTGCTGTATCGAGAAGACGGTTCGAAAAGAAATTATTTCAAAAAGGCGACTGAAATCACTCCGGCATATGATTTTACCACGGATGACGGGATTCGCCATATCTTTCGCGTAATTGACGACCGAGATCTGATTTCTGCAATAAAGGAATCATTTAAAAACACGGAGCTCTACATTGCGGACGGGCACCATCGCGCAGCATCATCGGTCAGCGTCGGCCTCAAGCGACGTGAGTCCGGAGAAAAAGCCCCGGAATCCGAATCAGGGTATTTCATGGCTACGATCTTTCCACATGACGAACTCAGGATTCTTGCATACAATCGCGTTGTGAAGGACCTCAACGGAAAAGGCGTACAGGAATTTCTCAAGGTTGTTGGAGAGAAGTTTTCAGTGGAGAAAAGCCGGGAAGACGTGCCCCAATCGAAACATTCCGTGTGCATGTACTTGGATGGCGAGTGGTATGTTATAAAACCGAAGTTCGCCATTCCATCTGGACCAATTGAGTCGCTGGATGTAAAACTGCTGCAGGACACTATCCTGGGCCCGGTTCTCGACATTCAGGATCCCAGGACCAGCAAACGAATTGATTTTATCGGCGGCATCAAGGGCGCGGGCGAACTGAAGAAGCTGGTTGACAGCGGACAGTTCGCCGTGGCATTTTCAATGCACCCCACATCGGTCGACGATCTCATTGGAGTATCGGATTCGGGCGGAATAATGCCCCCGAAATCGACATGGTTCGAGCCCAAATTGAGAAGCGGGCTCGTAATTCATGAAATATAGAGTTTTAAAATCGAAATGTGCGGGAAAGCTGGATTTTTTCGGGTGTGGAGACGAGGGGAATCGAACCCCTGACCTCTTGAATGCCATTCAAGCGCTCTCCCATCTGAGCTACGCCCCCGGGAACATGTTGAATCACATTTGTTCGAGCCTCATTCATTTGTCAATAAATTTTTTCACTGCGAATGATGGCGCTGGCATGTGATAAAAGGTTTCTCGCGAGAGGATGTATGGATACCTCAAGAGAATTTGAAAAACTGAAAAAAGAGAATGAGTTTCTCAAGAAAGAACTGGATAATTGCCGCAAGATGATTAGCGGTTATGAAAACGTTCTCAAGCTCAACGAGAAGGAAATTGAGAACTCCGATGAAATCATGAAAATGTATGAAAACATCGTTGAGTTCGCGCGCAACGAGCTCATGCTGGCGACCGAAACCGCAAAAGCCCAGGAGAGCGCGTCGCAGCTAAGCCGCCAGGAGCTAATGCACGCCTTGCAACGCATTAAAGATCTTGAAGAACAGAATAAGAAATTAAAGGGCGAGAAGATCAAATAAATATTATCCCGGTAACTCGATGCTAATTACCTACCTCTTCCTCTTCGTTATCCTTGTATTGATTGTGGTTTTCGCCATATACATGCTGTCCGCATATGTTTTTCCAAGGAAAATATCAGAAATCGCCAAGATGGTCGAATCGGGCCAGACCAAGCTTGCGATAAGAAAGCTGCAGGAGATAATAAACAAGGATGACAGGAATTCTTATGCGCATTATCTTCTCGCGGAAGCATATCTGAAGGAAAACAATATACAGTACGCGATTCTCGAATACCGACAGGTCCTCAAACTGGCAAAGTTTGATGATAAAGTAAATGAAGTTTCAATAAGATCCAAACTGGCGAAGATCTATCTTGATCGCAAGTCAATAGACGATGCGAGGAAGGAGTATCTTATCCTTACCAAAATAGATCCTGTGAATTTTGAACATTATTATGAGCTTGGACTTATTTACTTCAATGCTGACCAGAGCGAAAAGGCCGCCCCCTATTTCAAGAAGGCGGTTGCTTTAAACAACAATAGCGCGATGGCATTCTATTACCTTGGACAGATTTATTACCGTATGAACCTGTACCAGGATGCGAAGCAGATGTTTGTCGATGCGATAAAGGTTGAACAGCAGAATTATCGGGCGCACTATTTTCTTGGGCTTGTTCTCAGACAGCTGGGTGATTATGAATGGGCGATAAAGGAATTTGAAATTGCGCAGAAAGATGATGATATTAAGATCAAGTGCTTTCTGGCGAAAGGTACCTGCTTTATCGAAAAAGAGTTGTACCCAAAGGCAGTAATAGAATTTGAGAGGGGATTGAAATTCGCGAAGAGAGGAAGCGATACCGAGCTCAATCTCCGTTATTTCCTGGCAGAAGCGCAGGAAAAAATGCGGGACCTTCATTCGGCAATTTTCAACTGGGAAAAAATATTTGAGGTAAACAAGGGATTCCGGGATGTTCAGGACAAGCTTCGTTCATACGCGGAATTCCGGCAGGATGACAGGATCAAGGATTTCATGATCGCAGGACTTGCCCAGTTCGAACATCTTTCGCGTAAAATCGTGGAGTCGATGGGACTCACGATTCTCGAAATTGACATAATCAGCGATACCGATATCGAATTCGTTGCCACCGAAACGGAAGGCAAGTGGCGGAACACGAGAAAAACCAACAGGATAATCAGAGTTTTACGCACAACCGATTCGATATCAGATAAATTACTCCGATCGATACACGAATCGATGAAACCTAAAAACGCGACACGGGCGATAATCATTTCTACCGGCGAGTACACGCAGACCGCGATTGAATTCTCGAACACCAGGCCAATCGAACTCATGAGCAATTCAGACCTTATTAAGCTGCTCAAATCCATCGGTGCCTGAAAACAGGGGCACATGAACAGTTACACCCGAATATTCAATTCGAATCCTCTGTTAAAACATTGTACGGAACGCGAACGGGATGCGATATCAACCCAAGGCCGTATTTCAAGGGTAAAGCGCGGACAGACAATCGACTTAAAAAAAATTTCCGCATTGAACACCATACTTGAGGGTATTTTCGAGCTGGAGGTTTTTGGCAAGAACGAGTTCATTTATCTAACCCCGGGGTCATTCTTCGGTGATTTCCCGTTTTCGGAAATACGAAACAGGGGAACCCTCAAGGCCATATCGGATGGACTTCTTTTAAGCTTCAATACGGACGATCTCTATAAGTTTTTTTTTATGAATTACAAGGCATTCCGTGGTTATATGAAGGCCTTGAAAAACCTTGGATTTGAAATTTCACAGGCCGGGAAGCAGTTGTTTTCAAGTTCCAGAAGAATAATAACCGTTTTCAGTACCGAAGGTGGTTCCGGTAATACTCTTTTTGCAGCATCCCTTGCCGCAGCGCTCGCCGACTCGGGGAATTCGATACTACTAGACATGTCCTATGAAGGGAGTTCGGTATTCAATTACCTCGGCAGAAAAATCACCCCTCCCCTGTCACAGAAGCAGGTCGAAAGTGTTACGACTGATCAATTGATAAGTGACGGACTTGAGAAAATCACGGAAACCCTTTCCTTGCTGAACGTTCTTCATGGCGCTAAAGTAAAGGCGAGTCCTTCGATATTCTCCCCGCTTTTACTCGCGCTTACAAAGAGGTTTGAAAATATTGTTATCGACCTGTCGGGTACGGATGAAGAATTCCGGGACCGAATCTTTGAACAATCTGACTGCATTATCGGATTATTGAAGAAAGCAAAGAATCGAACGGCGCTATCTTCCCTATTCGACGATAAGATTACCGGTGGCCAGCGCGCCTATCACGTATTGAATTATTATCATGGCGATTCACAATTTTTCGAAGGCGGCTATACATGGAATAAAATCGATTTCATGCCGGAAAATGGTTTCGAAGGAAACGAAGATCGGATGAAGAATTCCATCCCCGTTGCCATTATGAATGAAATATCCGCTCAAAAAAAAGCAATTGTATTGCAAAGTGGTCGCTATGATTCTATCGCGTATGCCGGGCTGTACCTCGAGTTGATGAAAGCGGGTGTCCATTATGATGTTCACCATGCAACATCTTTCGGTTTTCTGCCTCTGGCCCTTTTCTTGAACGCGGAAAACCCGGATGAATACCGTAAAAGCATCACGGCTTTTTATTCAAAAGAAAAAATGAACAACTTGTTGGATATAACATTTCCCAGGGAGTCACTTTTTAAAAACGGAAAAATAATAAAAATGGCGTCTGATGTATTTGGAAATTCACGAGCTGAATATTTCAGCATCCAACCGCTACTGCTCTCCAGCCGGATGGATCACACGGGTCGATTGTTCAGCACCGGAAGTCTTGCAGACCTTGTAACATCAGCAATGACCACATATCCATGGTTCGAGCCACACCGAATTGGATCAGAGTCGTATGTGTCGGGATATCCACATTTTCATTGCGGGATCGAGGAACTCTATAGGATGGATATCGACCAAGCAATTCTTGTATCGATCAAACCTTCCGGCGCGATTTATGGCGGAAATGAACTTCTTCCATTTTATGCGAATTTTCTCATGGATTCCGACAATATGCACTCATCCGATGCCGCAAATGTAACGCCCGCCACTCGTCTTGAACTAGAATTTCCCGAGAACACGCATGAAATTGAAAAAATAATAGAAATCTCGAGCAAGGCGACAAATAAATTCTTGAAAGAAAATCGTCTGATATAACAACTAGTGACTCTGAAGGGCTTTATCACCCTATCTTGGAGGTGTGGACGGCCATGCGATCGCGGAAGACAAATTTTCTCCAGGCCGTGGTTCTTATTACTGGAATTATATATGTTATTACCGGAGGATTGTTCGCTCTGTCACCCCACCTGTTCGGAAATATTTTTTCTGTCGATATTAACGAGGACTGGTTTAATGAAATACCAAAAGATCCCTTCATGTTCATGACACTTACTCTTTCCCGTTCGCTCGCGTTCCTTCTCTTTACTATAGGTCTCTCCATGGTCCTGCCTCTGTTCGATCCGCTGAAATATCGCGGTTTGGTGTATTATACTGGTATTATCTTTCCATTAGTAGCTACATTGATTTTTGTCATAAATCCCATCACAAAATCGGTTGAGTTATTAATGCTCTATT
>JAGODF010000222.1 GCA_017998375.1 Spirochaetota bacterium | reverse complement strand
CCGATGTCGATTCCCAGCCTGTCCAGGAACTTCAGGTTGTCGTAGCGCACGCTTATGCGCAGAGCCTCGGCGATGAGGGATCGGTTGCCCGCGGCGGCGCCCATCCACAGGATGTCGTGGTTGCCCCACACGAAGGTCACGTAGGGCTTTATGTCCCGGCTTGCGAGGATGCGGAGTATCTTGTCGGGCTCGTCGCCGCGGTCGAATACGTCGCCCAGGACCAGGAGGTGCCCCAGGATCACCTGCTTGACTATCTTGCACAGGGCGTTGATGACGCGGTCGGCGATGATTTCATTCTCGTAGACGATGTTCGGCACCGGGAACTTCAGGATGAGGTTTTCCAGAACCACCCGGAGGTCGTTGTTGATGCTCCGGCGCACCTCGTCGAACTTCTTCGCGTTCTCGACGCGGTACTGGATGATCTTCACCAGCGCCGAGATAACGTCCTGCCTCTCTATCGAAAACTCCGGCGTGGTGAAATAGCGTTCCCGCCGGATGATCCTCCCCAGAAAGTCGATCTTGTCCGCGGAGAAGTTTTTCGGAAGAGCCTCCAGGCATATCTTCCACACCAGGCCGAAGCGCCCCTTGAGGATGGAGACGAAACGCTCGCCGGCACCATGGGGATCGCTGATCCACATGGTGGTGTCAATGTGCGATTCGAGCTCCGTTTCTATTTCGGTGATCTGTCGTATGATATTGTGGAGAGAGGCGATATTCCTGGTTTCGGTCATGATCGTGTCCCCTGGGTCCGGAGGTTCGATGTGATGGTGCTGCGGTCCCGATGCGGCAATAAAGAATCGCAGACTGATCGGTTTTTTGCAAGAAAAAAACAGGATGCGCGGGTGCGCAATTATGCCTTGACGGCCTCCGGGGCACGATGTGCAATCGGGACAACGGGGGAGATCGTGGAATCCGAACATGAATTTGTCGCGGTGAACAGGGCCCGCTGGGACAGGCTTCATGAACTGCTGGGGAAAAGGAAGCGCAGTTTCGAGGAACTGCGCGAGATGGGCGTGCTGTACCAGCGCGCCACGGATGACCTTTCCCTCTGCCAGACGCGCTTCCCCGGTTCCGACGCCGCCTCGTTCCTCAACCACCTGGTCAGGCGCTGTCACACGGTCCTCTTCCGGCAGGAGAACGCGCGCCTGAAAAAGATCATCGCCTTCTTCTCGTCGCGCTTGCCGGAACTCATCTTCGATCTTCGGTATCCCATGATCGCGGCCTTCGCCGTCTTTGCCGTGTCCATCGCCCTGTCCTTCGTCATGGTGAAGCGCAACGTGGTGCTGGCGGAAATTTTCCTCCCGGGACAGATGTACGACATGGCGGTGCGGGACCTCGAGCTCCGCCAGCAGTTCAGCAACTTCGACAGGATACCGCCGGAGATGCGCACCGCCATATCGCTCTACATCTGGTTCAACAACAGCATGGTGTCGGTCTACTGCTTCGTCCTGGGCATCACCTTCGGGCTGGGCACGCTCTTCATCCTGGTGCGCAACGGCTTCATCCTGGGAGCGCTGCTGGCGGTCTACCAGATGAACGGTCACCTCCTGGACTTTTTTTCCATCATCATGGTACACGGTTCGCTGGAGCTGCCGGCCATCGCCATTGCCGGCGGCGCGGGCCTGAGCCTGGGGCTATCGCTCATCGCGCCCGGGCGGCTCCGGCGCGTGGACGCCCTCAGGGAGAGCGCCTCCAGGGCGCTCCTGGTGCTGGCGGGCGTCATCTGCGTCCTCCTGCTGGCGGGGCTCATCGAGGGGCTGGTGACGCCGCTCAAGCTTCCGGTGGGGCACCGGCTCATCATCATGACAGTGAACTGTATTCTCCTGGGGCTCTACGCGGCGCGCGGGGGAATCATGAGGCGAGATAGGAATTTACCACCTTCCGGGTGATATCGGCGCTGTTGACCCGCACGGTGCGCACCCCTGCGCGCGACAGGTCGAGGATGATATGTTCCTTCTCCAGCAGCTGGTCCTTCTGCAGAATCCAGCGGGCTATATCGGCCTGCCCCCTTCTCTCCGGCTCCTCCTCGCGTTCCTCGAAGCTCACGAAGTGCACCGAGTGGTGGCGCGACAGCATCCCCAGCATCGCGACCAGGTCCGCGGAGACGGTCCTGTTGTAGAGTTCGGAGAAGAGGAAGATGATGGAGTTCTTTCTCACGCGGTTTTTGAGGAACGCGTAGGCGCGCCGGTAGTCCGTGCGGCGGAAGTCCGGCTCGGCAGCGCAGAGCGCGGGGAGTATCCCGGTGAACAGCCTGGTGTCCCGCTTGGGCGATACGTGGTGCGCCACGGAATCGGAGAAGACCGTGAGTCCGAAGAGGTCCTTCCTGTTCTTCGCCGCCGCCGCGAGGATAAGCGTCGCGTTCACCGCGTAGTCGAGCTTGGTGAGGGACCCGTAGCGCGTGGTCATCATCCTCCCGCAGTCCAGGAGCGCCATGACGTTCCGGTTGTACTCCAGTTCGTAGATTCCGGTCACCGGGAAGTGGCGCTTCGCCGTGGCCTTCCAGTGGATGCGGCGATAGTCGTCGCCCTGGCGGTACTCGCGCAGGAAATCGAACTCGCTCTCGCCGCCGGGCTCGCGCCGCCGGTAGCCTATCTGCTCTATCCTTCCCAGCGTGGCCATCTTGAGGTACTTCTTGAGCTCCAGGATGTCCGGGTAGACGACGGCGTCGCCCGGGATGTCGTAGCGGTACTGCCGGGAAACCAGCCCGAGCTTCCCAGACGCCCTCGCGTGGAGCGCGCCGAAGGAGCGCGCGCCTTTTTTCAGCGGTTTAACGCTGTAGCGCGCCTCCGCCGCCGAGAGCGGCGGTACGCGGAGGCGCATGGTGTCGTCGCCCGCGGAGAAGTCCGGCGGATAGCTGTCGCGCATCTCGAGCCGCGCGCCATGCTGGCTGATATTTTCCACGGCGATCCGCACCGTGTTCTCGGCGCCTATCGAAAGGTATTTCTCGTGTCGCCGCTCCGGACGGAGGTCGTCCCGCCGGGGTACGGTCCGGAAATCGTAGATGACGGCCCCCAGCAGCGCCGCGTAGCAGAAAAACTGCAGGACGAGGAACTCCCGGAAAAAAATCCCCAGAAGGGCGGGCGCGAAGCAGGCCCCCAGAAGGATGAAGAACCGTGTACGGAAAACCGGTATCACCGCGGAACCTTCACGCTTTCGAGTATCTCGGTGATGATGTCGTCATTGCCGCGGCCCTCGATCTCGGCGTCGGCCTGGAGAAGCAGGCGGTGGCGCAGGACGGGGAAGGCGCTCTGCTTGATGTCGTCGGGGATGACGTAGTTCCGCCCGTCCAGGGCCGCGCGAAACTTCGCCGCGTTCAGCAGGAAGATGGCAGCGCGGGTGCTCACACCCAGGAGGAGAGCCCTGTGCCGGCGTGTCGCCTCCGCCAGGTCCTGTATGTAGCCGAGGATGTTCTCGTCGACGCGGATGCCGTCGAACTCCTTGCGGCACTCCGCGTACGGCTTGAGGCCCGCGGTCTTCAGGGGCACCGACTCGAAGTCGTCGGTATCAAAGCCGTCGCGGAACTTGCGGAGCACCTCGAGCTCGGCGTCCCTGCCCGGGTACGCGATCCGCACCTTCATCAGGAATCGGTCGAGCTGCGCCTCCGGGAGAGGGTAGGTCCCCTCGAACTCTATCGGGTTCTGCGTGGCCAGGACCATGAAGGGCAGGGGAAGCGCGTAGCGCGTGCCGTCCACGGTCACCTGCTTTTCCTGCATCGCCTCCAGGAGCGCCGACTGGGTCTTGGGCGACGTGCGGTTTATCTCGTCGGCGAGGATGATGTTCGCGAAGACGGGCCCCTTGTTGAAGGTGAACTTCGATTTTTCCAGGTTGAACACGCTCGTTCCCACGATGTCCGACGGCATCAGGTCCGGTGTGAACTGGATGCGCGAGAAAGCGGCGCCTATCACCCTGGCGAAGCTGCGCGCGAGCATGGTCTTGGCCAGGCCCGGCACTCCCTCCAGGATCACGTGCCCCCCGGCGAGGAATGCCGTGATGACCTGGTCGATGGCCTCGTCCTGCCCCACGACCACCTTTCCGATCTCTTTCTTAATCCTGTCTGCGTATTCGCGTATTGCCATCATTGTTTCCCCTTATTAAATTGAACAGCGCCTTCAGTTCCCGTCGCCCCGGGGGTTTCCCCTCCAGGGACTGTATCATCTCCTCGGCGCGGCGCAGCCTCTCCGCCGATGCGGCGTCCTTCTCCAGCGCGTTCATCCTCCGGAAATTCGACACCATAAGCGCCGCCAGGTTGCCCCTGTAGCGCCGCGCCTCCATCAGCCCCGCCATCCCCCTGGTGAAGTAGAAGATCGTCTCCCCTCCTTCCCGGAGGAGCGGGCGCGCCTGCCCGAAGCGCACCCATGCCGCCGCCGCGAGGAGCCCGAAGAAGAGCGTTGCCTGGAGCGCCACGGCGAGGTACTCCCGTCGGGCCAGAAAATAGAACAGCGTGAAATGCCTGCTGTAGCCGTGATGATACTCGTCGAACAACACGGTGCCGTTTCCCGCCAGGCCCCGGAACAGCCTCCAGGCGAAGACACCGTTATCCGCCCTGCCGATGTGGATGTTCGATGCGAACTGCCCGTCGCAGAGCAGGACGATAGAGCCGCGCCCGATGCGCTTCTCCAGCGCGATAACACCCTGGCGGTCCCGCGCCAGTACCTTCCAGTCCCGGTGCCAGGTGCGGAAACGCATTTTCCCCGGCAGCTCCAGCGCGAGAACGTCGCGCACTATATCTCCGCCGCGGAGCCTCTTTGCCGCGGTTTCACGGACCTCTTCAAGGTACATTTCTCCGCGCACCTTAGGGTGGGTATCCGCCGAAAGCGTGTGAAGTATGCCGGCGATCTTTTCCTCGCCGGAGGTGGCCGCCAGGACGTGGACTCCCTTCTCCGCGAGTGTGGCTAACATCAGCACTTCCTTTTTCTGGAGGGGGATCTCCGGCTCGAAAACCGCCACAAGCCCCGGGAGCGTCCCCTCCGCTTCCAGGTCGAAGCGGTCGAGGCTCCGGAGGATCTTGCCGGTGCGGATGCCCGTTCCCTCCAGGAATTCCCGCAGGGCCATGGTGCCGCTGGAGCCGCTGTTGAAGACGCTCATCCGCACCTCGCGCTCGGCATAGTTCTTCCGCGCGACGAGGCGGTCCACGGCGTAGTACGCCACGGCGATCACCAGCGCCGAGACGGCCATGGTGAGCAGGAAGGAGCGCGATTCCCTAGCGCGCAACAATCCCTTCAATTTTTCCGTATATTTCCCGGCACTCATCTTCACGGAGCTCTTTCCCGGCATAGATTGCAGCCTCGCCCCGCCGCACGATATCGCGGAGCAGGGCGTACTCCTCCCTCCCGCCGAGGCGGGAGAGGTATTCCCTGTTGGTGACGCTTCCCCGGTATGCGAGCACGCGCGCGAAATTGTAATAAAGCCACAGCGCGCCCAGCATTGACTGCATCGACTCCCGGCAGTTCCCCGCCTCGAGCAGATCGCGGGCGCGGCGCAGTTCCCTGCCGTAGTCCAGGCTCGCGGCGCCGGCGGCCCCCGGAATGGGGCCGCCGCCCTTCAGCCGGGGATCGATCCTTCTTGCGATGTACACGACCAGGAGCGCCACGGCCGCGAAGATCAGGAGGTAGATGAGCGCCGCCAGGAAGGGCGTCGCCTTCATGATGCCGCTCAGCCACTCCCGGAAGTGGCGGACCTTCTCGTCGATTTTTTTCAGAAGCCTGTCGAAGGAGCTCTCGCCGGCGGAGCCGGCGATGCCGTCGTCGTGGTAGCGGAACTTTTCCTGGGAAAGGACGCGCGCCAGCTCCCGCCGCGCCGCGTCTGGCGTGGCGGCGGCCGTCGCGGCGTGGGACAGGGCCAGGACGCAGAGGAGCGCGCTAGCGAGCGCCCCGGATTTCCTTCTCGATATCATGCACCAGGGACGTTCCTTCTCTGAGATTTCGGATGTTGAGGAATTTCAGCGTCAGGGCTATGTTCAGGATGGGACTGAGGACCATGTACAGAATGTTCGTCAGCACGCCCTGGATGACGAACAGGTGCGCGTTTTCCGTGTAGAAGTTCATCATGAATTCGGGATCGGTCTGCCCCTGGCTTTCGATCATCTTCCCTATCATCTTGATGTACGGGGTGAGGATCAGCGAGTAGGAGACCAGGGAGGAGATGAAGAAATACGCGAGCCACCAGATCAGGACGACGAGCAAAGTGGGCCAGAAGTTCTGGTTGACCGATGAAAAGCTCCTGCCCACGGCGCCGAAGCCCCAGCGCCCCTCAATCATGAGGGCCTGCGGCACGAATACCAGGTACATGCCGAGCACGAGACCGGGGATGAAGCAGAAGATGAATCCGAAACCAACCATAATCATCGCGATGACCGTGGTGACGGTGAGCCGGACCGTCTGCTTCAGGGTGAAGACCGCCACGTCGCCCTCGTCGTTTTTGCGGCCCGCGATTTTGTCGTCGATGCCCTTGATGACGGCTGCGCTGGCCAGCATGTTGAGAAGCACGAAAAGCGCCATGAGCCCGAAGGAATAACCGAAGAGCGATCCCAGGTTGGAAAATACCGCCGTCATGTCCTCGGCCTGCTGCGGCTGTGAGAGCGTGCGGATGGTCCCGATGTAGTAGTCGTTGAACTTCATGGTCACGAAGACCAGGAGGACGATGGCGGGCACGTAGAAGTACGCCATGATCTTGATGAGGAAGGCGAAGTGCTTCCGGTACAGGGCGATGCTGTGGTCGATGAGCTCGTCGAACGGGAGCTTCGTCATCAGGTCGAGTTCTTTTTTCATGATCCTTCTCCGGATTGCGCGTTTTCCGCGTTACGCGAAAATCAGCTTCAGGAACCATCCCGCGAGCAACCCCCCCGCCAGGAACGCGGCGCCGAAGCGGGCGGCGGAACCGCCGATCCCCCCGCGCCAGATGAACGGGAGCGCCGCCACCAGGGCGATGACCAGCGCCACGCCCATCGGGTTGTGCGCCGCGGCGGCCGATATCTCACCGTGAACAGCCAGGTGGACGCTCCGGGTCATTCCACAGAAGGGGCACTCCAGCGACGTGATCCGCCTGAACAGGCAGAGGTCCGCGTCCAGCACCGCCGCCGGCATGAAGTACGCCGCCGCGAGTGCCGCGACTATCAGCCCGCTCCAGATGATTCGTTCCTGTGTTTTCATAATAAGAAAATGATTCTGTGCTG